>JBAXND010000021.1 GCA_037133915.1 Bacteroidota bacterium | reverse complement strand
TGTTGCGGTTTGCAAAATAATATTCTGTATTTTTATCGGACAATAGTGATTTCAATAATATAAAATTAAGAATTTGCCAAAGTGAACGGCTTTTTCTGTTTTACTTTTCCATGAATACCATTTTGACTCATTATCCTTATCGAGCTTGTATTTCTTATCGGCGTTCACGCGGGCCCGCAGCAGGTCATTCGCATTATAACTTTCAAGAATCAGCTGCAGCGGTTCATCTATGATATAATAATGAGGTATGAAGGTTTCCGACGAAGGATACGCATCGCTGAAAGCCCCGATACTCCTGCCCAGCATAGAATAGTAATCGGGGAACAGTGCAGGAATAAAATACTTTTCGGTTTGAGTAATAATCCGTTTGCCTTCAGCCTGCGCATCTACCGGAACATTGGGGGTTTCGCCTGCTGCATCCACGCCTGGCCCGGCATTTTTCTCAGAGCGTTCATTCATATCTGATGCATCAGAACCTGAGCCGGAACCATCGGTATCGTTGTTTACCGCTGCCGATCCGGCGCTGCGTGTGAACTGAATAATACCGGCAGCAAGTACCGGGTAATCACCTTCCCATTTGTACAGGTTCAAACGCAGTTTAGTCATATATTTTTTTCCCTGTATTTTGCTTTCAACCACCTTGCATTTACCAACCATATCTCTCACCGCCTGATTGATATAGCTTGAGCCATTCATCATTACGCCAACGCTGAGATCGGGATATATCATAATCCGGAACACCGCATCAAGCAAGAGTGATTCGGCCAGCCTGCGGGATTCCTCTTTAGCATCTGCTCCTCCTTTGACGCAGGCGGTGGCTTCCGTGTAACCATCGGTCCAGTCGGTAAAAACCGTGTCGTTACCGACAATCAGATGTTGCCCTTTTTCCTTTATCAGGGGTGCAATTCCATTTTGTGCAAAACCCGTAAAGACACAGCACAACATCACAATCATTAAAACAGTCCCAAAACGAATAGAAAAAGTTCTCATAACTATTAATTTTAAGGGTTATCGCAGATATCAATTTTCAAACCATCATAGGCAAACTGCACATTTGACGGCAATTTATTTTTCATTTCAGCATAGCGCCCCATCAGGTGGCTGATATGAGTCAGGAAGGCTTGCTTCGGTTTTAGTTCTGCAATAAGTTCAAGAGCCTGTTCAAGATTATAGTGTGAGTAATGCGGGGAAACACGCAAAGCATTCAAAACAAGTACGTCAAGTCCGGTCAGCTTTTGTTTCTCTTTAGGTGAAATATAACTTGCATCGGTAAGGTAAGCAAAGCAGGCAATACGGTAGCCGGCAACTTTCATGGTATAATGTTCGGCTTCAACGGGAATGATTTTAATTGAGGCAGCAACAAAAGCCTTGTGTTTGATGGTATGTTGAATTATTTGCGGTACGCCGGGATATTTATCGGCAGCGAATGCGTAAAGAAATTCGCGGTGAATAGCTTTCTGTACTTCGGCACGGGCAAAAACATCCATGGGCTTTTCCTGACTGAAATTAAAGGAGCGCACATCGTCAAGGCCGCCGGTATGGTCCTTATGCGCATGTGTGAGCAGCACTGCATCAAGCTGTGTCACGTCTTCGCGCAGCATCTGAGCTCTGAAATCGGGTCCTGTATCGATAACAATTACCTTTCCGGAAATTTCTATCATCACCGACGAGCGCAAACGTTTATCGTGCTCATCGGGCGATGTACATACCCCGCACTTGCATGCAATCACGGGTACGCCTTGCGAAGTGCCGGTTCCAAGAAATGTTATTTTCAATCCAATGATGTTTAACTTTTACAAATTTACATAAACGTGCTGAGAAATGGGAGTACAATATTTCATCATTTTTTTTGATGATTTTGACACTAAAAAACCAATAAATGATTTACTTTTGATTGCACTTAAGAATACATTGTTTCTTATTATGGAAAGCCTGTTTGAAAAAATCAGTCCCGAAGATATCACGGACAACATTTTTAAGTTGATTGACAAGGACTGGATGCTAGTAACGGCAGGCAGTCTGGAACATTATAATATGATGACGGCGTCATGGGCAGGCTTTGGAATATTGTGGCATAAACCGGTTGCTTTTAGTTTTATCCGTCCCAACAGGCATACGTTTCAATTTACTGAAAAACATGAGATGCTCACCCTCACATTTTTTGAGGAAAAGTACAGGCGTATCCTGAATTTCTGCGGTTCAAATTCGGGGCGTGATGTTGACAAGATGAAAGAATCAGGACTGAAGCCGATACTTACGCCCGGCGGTTCTGTGGGCTTTGAACAAGCCACCCTTATTTTAGAATGCAAGAAACTTTATGCCGACACCATAAAACCGGAATTTTTTTTAGATCCTAAAATTGATAAAAACTATCCATTGAAGGACTTTCACATGATGTACATCAGCGAAATCACGGGTTGTTATACACGAAAATAGATTTTTGTTTTACCCCGCATCAACACAATATTTTCAGGCTACTGCAGTTTTATTGAAGTAAATTTTTAGACAGCAATGGGATTAAAAAATATTATAAGAAAGATTCAGTACAATCGTGAAGCAGGAAGAAATACGCGTAACAAGCTTATGACAAGCCTTGCAGAAGCAAAAAGTATCGGCATTCTGTATAATGTTGAAGACGAACAGCTGAATCAGCGTTTCACCGCTTTTGTTTCACGGCTCCAAAGCGAGCGCAAAGAAGTAAGAACACTGGGATTTATCAAGTATAAAGATACACCACATTATTGTTTCCCCAAACTCATGTCGGACTATGTTACGCGGCGAACCACTACCTGGTATGGCAAGCCTTTTGGTGACAAGGTGCGTGATTTTGCGAACAAAGAATTTGATATTCTGTTCAATTTAGACCTTCAGGATAATCCTACATTACTTTATATTACCGGTATTTCACAGGCAAAACTCAAAGTTGGAAAGTTCAATGAAGCCCACACTTCATTTTTCGACCTGATGATTGCTGCCGAAGCAGGAGTAAGTGTTGAATCATTCTGTGAACAGGTGATTACCTATATGAATATGATAAAAACTTCGCGTTAAGCATCCTAAGAACCCTTTTTCTTGTCTAATACTCACCTTGTTAATTCTTCGTTAACCAATGATTTGGTGAATCAGGATGCGTATTTTTACAACCCTATCCAACATTATAATTGTATGAAGAAACTGTTACTTTTTACTCTCGGGCTGATATTCGCAGGATTGCTGAATGCACAACAATCAGAATCGTATAGTACAAGCACAGATGCTATATTCGGCAACGAACGTGAAATATATTTCAAGTTCAATTGCGAGAATAAACAGCAGCAGGATGCGCTTGGACAAATCGTTGCTATAAGCAAGGTCAAAGGTGCTGAAGTGTTTGCATATGCCGGAAAAAAACAGTTTATTAATTTCCTGGAACAGCATATTCCTTATCAGGTGCTGCCCTATCCCCGACCGATTCATCCTAAAATGTTTACCAAAAGCAGCAGTAAACAAATTATGTCGTGGGATTCCTATCCTACCTACAGTGCATACGTATCAATGATGGCGCAGTTTGCCATTGACTACCCGACACTGTGTGATATCGATACCATTCTTGACCACACGACCAATAATCACCGGATTCTTGTTGCACACATCTCGTCCAATGTTAATACGCCCGCAAATAAGCCACAATTCCTGTATACGTCAAGCATTCACGGGAACGAGCTTACGGGTTATGTGTTATTGCTTCATTTAGCTGATTACCTTCTTTCAAATTATGGAACGATTGCGCGGGTTACGGCATTGTTGAATAATGTTGACATCTGGATATGCCCGCTTGCCAATCCTGACGGCACTTTTAACCCATCGGATAATGATATTTCAAGCGCACACCGTGGTAATTACAGCATCAATTCCCAAACAGGCACTTACTTTGACTTAAACCGGAATTATCCGGACCCTCGTACAGGAAATCCGACAACTGATGGTCCGATACAGCCTGAAACACAGGCTTTCATGAATTTTGCCGCACAACATCATTTCAATGCGTCGGTTAATTTTCATGATGGCTCTGAGCTGATAAATTACCCCTGGGATACCTGGGATATCAATACCAATAATCATCCGCACCCCGATGATGCATGGTGGCAGCGGATTTCCAGAAGCTATGCCGATACCGTTCATCTGAATAACGGTGCGTTGGGCAGTAGTTATTTCTCAGACATGAATAACGGGATTACCAACGGCGGCAACTGGTATATTATTGAGGGCGGTCGTCAGGACTACATGAATTATTTCCATCACTGCCGTGAGATGACCATTGAATTGTCATACGATCAGCCGCCGGCCGGTGCGAGTCTTCCCGATTACTGGAACGCACAGTATCGTTCGATGATAAAATTCATTGAAGAATCTGAAAACGGAATTCGTGGCATAATAACCGATTCATGCAGCGGGCAGCCGATACGCGCCAAAGTATTTGTAAATTCACATGATGTAATAACCGACAGTTCATTTGTATATTCGGCACTTCCAGTTGGAAATTATCATCGCCCCTTGATTAACGGGACATACAGTCTTACGTATTCGGCTCCGGGCTATCAGTCAAAAACAATTACGGGCATTGTGGTTAACAACGGCAGTGCAACCATCAGAAATATCGTGCTGCGTCCGACAAGCCTGCCAAATGCCGATTTCACATCCGATGTTGTCAACACATGCAGCGGCATTGTAAATTTCACAAATTTATCAAGCAGCAATTCCAGTTCATACCTATGGAAATTCGGTGATGGCAGTACTTCCACACAGAATAACCCAACACATATTTACACTTCAGACGGAACGTATACCGTTGTACTCATTGCCTCAAATTGTATCGGTATTGACAGCATCGTGAATACTTCATACATAAAT
Organism: Bacteroidota bacterium; assembly: GCA_037133915.1. Lineage (NCBI taxonomy): Bacteria > Pseudomonadati > Bacteroidota > Bacteroidota bacterium. Next base: position 63,397 of record JBAXND010000021.1, on the reverse strand, counting down.
GTTGCGCTGATTAGTACCACAAACCTTGTAAACGACACCACCTGTGGTCCGGGCACGGTAAACCTTTCTGCCCAAAGCACAGGTACTGTAAGGTGGTTTGATGCGGCTATGAATGGCACATTACTTAATACCGGAAATTCGTATTCTCCGGCAATTACTACTACAACTACTTTTTATGCGGAAGGAAGCGTCCTGTATCCGCAGCAAAGTGCCGGAAAGCTTGATAATACAGGACCGTCAGGAGGTTATAACAGCTCAGGTGACCATTATCTTGTTTTCGATTGTCTCAACGACCTGATTCTTGATTCTGTTACAATTTACGGAAATCCGAGTACCACTCCGGGCAATAAAACCATTGAACTGCGTACTTCAACGGGAGCAGTTCTTCAATCGGTCACGGTGAGCATTGCCAGTGGTGTGAATAAAGTATATCTGGGTTTTAATCTGCCGGTAGCGAATAATCTGCGCCTGGCCTGCACAAGTGGTGCCAATCTTTTCAGACACAACACCGGCGGTCTGGGGTACCCATATACAATTACAAATTTAATCAGCGTAACAACATGCGATCAGGGTACAAATTACTATTATTATCTGTTTAACTGGAGGGTGCATAAACCGGGCTGTACGGGTGCCCGCGTACCGGTGTATGGTGTTGTGACACCCACTGCTGCAGCAGGATTTACTTCCGTTGTAAATAATGCAGTTGTTGATTTTACAAATACATCGACCAATGCTACAGCCTGGTATTGGGATTTTGGCGATGGGAATTCAAGCAATTTGCAAAACCCTTCACATACCTACGCGAGCGCTGGAAATTTCAATGTTAAATTGGTTGCGTACGGTTGCAATGCCGATTCCGTGACACTTCCGGTTACGATTACAGTGATTGGTGTTGCTGCGAATGAATCGTTCGGCAATCTGAGTGTTTCCCCCAATCCTGCAAAAGATATGGTGTACATCAATTGCGACGGCTCAAAAGAAAAACTCACGGTTGAGTTATTCAGCATCACCGGAGCAAAGGTTTATGCTGCCGATTACAGCAATTATTCGGGAATTATCGGTATAGATATTTCACGCTTTGAACAGGGAATATACCTTCTGAAACTCAGTAATAGCAAAGGTAACGCTGTGAAGCGGATAGTAAAGATTTAGTGAAACGGCTTCCCTTGGATGACGTTGTCTTTATAACACAATCATTTTTTGAATGCTGCGGCCTGCAGAAGTTTCAACAGACAGAAAATAAACGCCGGTGGGTTTGTTGCTCATAATATTGCCAAGCATGAATTGCTGTGTGCCGGCATCAAAGGTTTGCGAAGTGCTGTACAGAGTGCTGCCTGTGTAATCAAAAATATGGATATTGGCATTGCCTGCGTTTATCATGTCGATATACAGCACCGTATTGTCGTTAATTGGATTGCTGCTGATTCTTGCGGCAGAGATAGAATTTTCTTCAATATCGGTAAGAATATAACTTTTCAGGCTCTGGGCTTTCAGGAAAATGCCTGAATCAAAAATGCCATCAGCGACATCTGAAACAGCCAGTTTAAGGTGATAGCTTGTACCGGCAACCACAGCAGCTTGTGCGGTAAGTACTGTCGTGAATCCGTCGAAAGCAATGGTTGTTCCTCCTTGTGTTTGATTATCGACGTAATACTGACTGTTAGTAGTTGCATTCACATTATTGATACAAACCGGTGAGCCGGAACCCGGCAGCAGGGCGATGTTCACATCTGCATAATTGCCGCCTGCAGGATTTTGACCTGTAATAAAAAAGCCAAAAACATCGTTAAACGAACTGCCTGCAAACTCAGGATATTCTTCGGATGCGAACACATACTTGAATTCCATCATGTTTCCATTAGGAATCACGTCAAACTCAAAAACGGCTGCATCATACAATGGAGCACCTGTAACAAGGGTTCCAAGAAGTGCGTCGCCCGGTGTATTATTGAATGTACTCAGAAATTCCTGAACAGAGTCACCAATTGCAGGAATTGTATCGATGCGTCCGGTCGACAGAATGATGCCGCTGCTCATGCCAATATTGGTAGAACTACCGTTGGTGAATGTCCCAACAGCGGCAGAATCGCCTGTAAAAACCGGATTGCTCACCGTTACACCCGACAGCACAAAGCCGGTTAAAACTTGAGTGTAGTTCGTCGTATTTGTAATGTTTATTTGTGAAAATACACTTAATGCTCCACTGAGGAACAATGCGCTATAGAGTAATATCTTTTTCATAACAATTATGTTTTTGAATTGTATCGCTAAATTACTACAAAAAAACGGTTATTTTACATTCCAGCTGTCTGTTTTTATATCGTAGGAATATTCACCTATGCCAATATTTCCTGTATTTAAAAGGCTGCGTGAATCGGCAGCGAATATGTTCATTTTTTCAACAGAGGCCTCGTCTTTAAGCAGACCTAATTGCTCTGCCTTAGATACAGGCACAATGAAAAATTTCTTTTTTCCGTTTATCAGCGGAGTATAAACCCATGTAAGATAATAGCCCGACTGGGTAATCTCGGTTTTGCCATCTTTTTTTGTGAGTTCAATCTGCAACATAGCGCCACCGTCTTTGTAGCGTTCGCGCTGGTTAGAAATGTAATTGCCGAGTGAATAGCAAACTACCACTTCCCTGCCCGATGAATCGGGATAATGCATTCGCTCCATTCGTTCAATTACGTGCGGATGCATGCCGATTACAAGGTCGGCACCATTGCGGAAGAGAAATTCAGCAAGCCCCGTTTGAAAAGCATTCGGCTGTGATTTGTATTCATCGCCCCAATGAATAAAAACAATGGTTTTATCGGGTATTGAATCTTTGGCTTTCTTCAGGTCAATAGCCATTTGAATAGTATCAATCATGTTCACGTAAACAGGTCCGGGAACAACAATACCATTCGTGCCATACGTGTAATTCAGCAACGCGAGTTTAATACCGTTTTTATTGATGATTGCCGGATAGCTTGAATTTCGGGAGGCAGTATCGGCAAACGTTCCTGTATGTCTGAGCCCCAAACTGTCGAGCAATTTTATTGTCCGCAAAATGCCTGCCTTTCCCCTGTCGCATGAATGATTATTGGCGGTTCCTACTATGTCAACACCGGCCTTTATAATGGCCGGAACAATTTGCTCAGGTGCGCTGAATGCGGGATATCCGGTATATGGTTTTCCGCCCAGCGTTACTTCAAAATTTGCTATAGCAATATCGGCGCTGCTGATAATTGGCGCTACGTACTCAAAATTATAATCATATACATAGGTATTCAGCGAATCGTCCCAAGCACAATCAATTTGAGTCTGGTGCTGCATGATGTCGCCCATAAACAAAAGGGTAAGACGGCTTTCATCATTCTTTTTGCTGAAATCATTCTGGTCGTAGGTCTTTTTGGTGTGACCTAACAGTAATCCGGTCATGACAGCAGCCACCAAAAGTATTCGTAAATAGTAGTTCATAAAAATGTAACAATAGAAATGAGATAATTAAACAAGAATGCACCGATAATGGGGATACAAGCCGAAAATTAATACATGTATATCATTGAAACAGGCGTATTATCGGGCACTTCAAGTACAGTGTGCACTTTGCCGGGATGTGTCTTCAGGTCTGCAGGTTTTACTTCAAAAGCAATTTGTGATAACTGTTCTGCATAGACAAAAATACCGCCATCCTCATTGCCGGTAAGCGATTGAATGGTATATACTTTTTTAAGTTCGCCGAAAGTGCTTCCGACACCAATTCCGTCTTTGGTTTTATACTTTGTGCTATGAATAAATATTCTCGAGACTTCGCAAATATCGGTACAAATAGGTTCAATAATCAGGGCATCCGGTTTTCCGTCAACCGTGATGTAATACATTTTGGAATCGATGCCTTCGTTGCTGACATTCTTCTCTTCAATATTCTCTTTCCTGAATAATTTTTCGAGGTTTGCAACATCCATATTTATTTCAATCTTTCCGACATGTCCTTCACAAATCAGATATACAGAATCAATTTTTATTTCCGGCAATTGCTGCATATTTTTTTGTGCCTGAATCTGACATGCGTTGCTATCCGTATTGGAAAGGATAAAAAACAGAAGCAGCGCACAGGTGATAATCAGTAATCCCGATAAGGCAATGATGACTTTTTTCATTATTGATGAATTTATTGAAGAATACAGTTCTTACAGCCACAAATTTATGAAAATTAGCGTACAATCAACGTATTGCATGCGTATTTTAAGTACAATTCATGCCTGAAATGAACGGCCGAAGATGGAAAATATCCATTTCATACTACCGGAAGACGGTAAAAATAATAGAAATACCCAGGGAAACCAAGCCCTTAGCATCTACGTGCGAAAAGCAAAAATCAGGCAGTGGCGCTGATATTCAGCATGGGTTTTACCGTTTCCTGTTTCAGTGCAAGATCAATCACTTCTATCATCTGGCTGATGTATTCAAAGCTCAATCCTTTAATATAGCGCGGATTGATTTCTTCAATGTCTTTACGGTTCTCTTCTGAAAGGATGATGGTTTTTACCTGAGAGCGTTTTGCGGCAAGTATTTTCTCCTTGATACCACCCACAGGCAGTACTTGCCCGCGTAAGGTTATCTCACCCGTCATGGCAATATTCTGTTTCACTTTGCGTTGTGTGAAAGCCGATGCAAGTGCCGTGAACATTGTGATACCGGCCGATGGACCGTCTTTGGGCGTTGCGCCTTCGGGAACATGAATATGTACATTCCACAGGTCGAAAACTTTGGTGTCGATATTGAGTAATCCCGCGTGGGCTTTCAGATATTCGAATGCAATGGTGGCCGATTCTTTCATCACGTCGCCCAGATTTCCCGTAAGGGTAAGCGCGCCTTTTCCGCGACTAAGGCTCACTTCAATAAACAATATCTCGCCTCCGTAGGCAGTCCATGCAAGTCCTGTAACAACGCCGGCTACATTTTCCGATAAGCTGCTTTCTCTGCGGAATGGCGGTGCGCCCAGTATTTTAATTACTTCGTCCGGTTTGATGGTTTTGTTATAATCTTCGTCCATAGCGATGAAGCGCGCCCTGTTCCTGATCATTTTTGCGATAAACCGTTCAAGTGACCGTACACCGGATTCTTTGGTATAATCTTCAATTACGCGTTCAAGTACTTTACTGTTTATTTTCAGCTGTGATTCGGTAACGCCGTGTTCTTTTAATTGTTTCGGGACAAGATGACGGTTGGCAATTTCAATTTTCTCCTCAAGTAAATATCCGCTCAGGTCGATGATTTCCATGCGGTCGCGCAAAGCAGGATAAATTGTTGCAGTGCTGTTGGCAGTAGCAATGAACATGATGCGCGAGAGGTCAAAATCTACCTCCAGAAAATTATCGTAGAATGTGGCATTTTGTTCCGGATCGAGTATTTCGAGAAGGGCTGCCTGAGGGTCGCCATTCACATTGTTTCCGCTCACTTTATCAATTTCGTCAAGCACAAACACCGGATTTGCCGATTTTGCTTTTTTCAGGCTTTGCATGATACGTCCGGGCATGGCACCAATATAAGTTTTACGGTGACCGCGCAACTCGGCTTCATCGCGCAGGCCGCCGAGCGACATGCGCACATATTTACGTTCAATAGCACGTGCCACGGATTTTCCGAGAGAAGTTTTGCCAACCCCCGGAGGGCCTACCAGGCAAAGGATAGGTGATTTCATATCGCCTTTGAGTTTCAATACGGCGAGATATTCTATAATACGTTCTTTAACTTTTTCGAGCCCGTAATGATCTTCATCAAGAATATTTTGTGCACGTGACAGGTCAAAATTATCAACGGTGTATTCATTCCAGGGCAGCTCTACCAGGGTTTCCAGATAATTGCTCTGGACAGAGTATTCTGCAGCCGAAGGATTCATGCGCTGCAGTTTGGTAAGTTCTTTTTCAAAAAGGTCGGCAATTTCTTTCGACCATTTTTTATTGTTGCGTTTTTCTTTCAGCTCATTTATCTGCTGTTCCATCGGATTATCGCCGAGTTCCTGCTGAATCATTTTCATTTGCTGGTGAAGCAGATAATCGCGCTGTTGTTTGTCAAGGTCTGTTTTTACCTTATTCTGAATCTGATTTTTCAGTTCCAGCATCTGCAATTCTTTGGTAAGAAGGTTAAGCACCTGCCCTGCCCTTTCGTTCAGGTCGGCAATTTCAAGCAGTTTTTGTTTTTCGGCGATATCAACATTCAGATTGCTTGAAATAAAGTTCACCAGGAATGAATGGCTTTCTATATTCTTTATTGCAAACCCTGCATCAGAAGGTATGTTGGGCGATTGCTTCACTATTTGAAGCGATAAATCTTTTAATGAAGAGATGAGTGCCTGAAAACGGTTATCTGCCGGAGCTGCATCGTGGCTGCCGAACTGGCTCACACGCGCATAAAAATAGGGCTCTGTTGTGATAACTTCCTCAATTCTGATTCGTTTTTTACCCTGAATAATAACGGTCGTACTTCCGTCGGGCATGTGCAGCGTTTTCACGATTTTGGCAACGGTGCCTATTCTGTTCAGGTCATCGGGACCGGGATCTTCAACATTCACATCTTTCTGGGCCACGACCCCGATTATCTTTTTGTCTTTATACGATTCTTTAATAAGTTTTATGGATTTATCACGACCAACAGTAATGGGAATAACCATTCCCGGAAAAAGGACGGTGTTGCGTAAAGGAAGTATGGGAAGCGTTTCCGGAATTTCTTCCGCATTCATTGCTTCTTCGTCTTCAGAGGTAAAAAGTGGGATAAATTCCGTGTCGTTATCTATGATTTCCATAGATTTCATTTTATTCAAAAAGTCAAAAGTAAATTCCATATTCGGGTAATTGCGACAATTTGTCAGTTAGCATCAGTTTCTTGTATGCTCAGTTCGAATTATAAAGTGTTGAACGGCTGAAATTCAGCGATGCACGTTAAACCTTATACAAATATAAGAAAAAAGCGGGTTGGGAAGTCAATATTAGTGCCAAAAAAAACCGGCCATTACTGTGCCGGTTTTTAATCTTTCAGAATTTGACTTTCTTCCGATACGCAAATGTAAGGTTATAAACGCTCCTGTGGATTTCCGCATCAGCATCGGTAAATTCGAGGCCTCTGCGTTTATAGACAGATTTTGCCACATCAATTGCCTTTGTAATGTCATAAGTGCTGTAGCCGGTAACACTGCTTCCCCATGAGAATGAAGGAATAAAATTGCGCTGGAAACCGGAGCCGAAAATATTGGCGTTCGCACCAACTACGGTTCCTGTATTAAACATTGTGTTGATGCCGCATTTAGAATGGTCGCCCATGATGAGACCGCAGAACGTAAGCCCTGACGGAATGAACCGGTCTTGCGTATAATTCCACACCTTTATTTCGTCGTAAGTATTTTTAAGATTGGAATTATTGGTATCGGCGCCAAGATTGCACCATTCGGCAATCACCGAATTACCTAAGAATCCCTCGTGTGCTTTGTTGCTGAAACCAAAAATTACCGAATTATTTACTTCACCACCAATGCGGCATTCGGGGCCCACCGTGGTTGCGCCATAAATCTTCGTTCCCATTTTTAATACAGAATGCTCGCCTAATGAGAAGGGGCCGCGGATATTACAACCTTCCATAATTTCGGCATCTTTGCCAATATACACCGGACCTGCAGATGCATTTATTGTTGAGCATTCCACGATTGCACCTGCTTCAACAAAGATATTTTCGGCGCCTATGATGCGATTAGATTCGCTCATTGATTTTGATTTACGGCCATGTGTAATTAACTCAAAATCCTCTCTGATAGCCTGATCATTTTTTGAAAAAACATCCCACGGGAAATTAATCTTGATATGTGGTGCCTGGGTTGGAATTTCTTCGAGTCCTTCTACCTCATGCTTTTCCACTTCTTCGACTTTTGCAGAATCAACATTTTCGACGTCCTGCATATCCTTTTCAACAATGTGGAGAGCAATGATGTAATCTCCGCAAATAAGCGACTGGTCAGGTTTAAGAGCCATGACCTGCTTTGCAAGTTCTTTAGATGGGCAAACAGATCCGTTGATTAATATGTTATTTTCTTCCTTAATCATGGGGAATTTGGCGCTGAGATGCTTTTCCGTCAGTGTCGATGTTTTTACTTTAAGATATTTCTCCCATTTTTCGCGTATGGTTAAAATCCCTACCCGGATATCGGCAACAGGCCGCATAAATGTCAGCGGTAAAAGGTCAGTTCGGCTGGAGTCATCAAACAATATGAAATTCATAGTTTCTCCTTTTTTACTTAATGTTAGTAATGAAATACAATATTACGCTGACTGCAGCGATTTTTGAATTAATTGAATCTTTTTTTTTAACTAAAATTATTAACAATTATTTTGTAGGCAAAAAAAAAGTCCTGCGAGGCAGGACTTTTCAATGTTTTTTACCGGTAATTATTCAGCGGATTCTTGTTTTTCGCTGTCTAATCCGGCCCTGCTTACATGGTTTTTATACCTGTTGCGGAATTTATCAACACGACCTGCAGTATCGACAAACTTCATTTTACCGGTATAAAATGGGTGTGAAGTATGTGAAATTTCAAGTTTAATCAGTGGGTATTCTTTGCCGTCTTCCCAAACAATGGTCTCTTTGGTTTGTGCTGTAGAGCGGGTAATAAAAGTATAGTCGTTTGACGTATCTTTAAAAACCACGAGGCGGTAATCTTTCGGATGAATATCTTTTCTCATTTCAGTAAAAATTTAATTCGGGCTGCAAAAATAGATGTTTTTTGTAAAACTACAAAATGATTTATGATTATTTTTAAGATATTGAACAAATTCAGCTCCCCGAAGGTCCTGAAGGCGACTATTATCAGTCTTTTTATCGAGCAGCAGGTAATGAACGCTATTTTTTTTCTTCAAATTTATAACTCAGCAATTTATAAATAAGTTTTGCCGCTATATAATCGGATGTCCTGTCGCCCGGACGCGGACAGAGCTCTACCACATCGAATCCCACAACATTCGTGCTTGCTATAACTTTTTTAAGAAGCTTCATAACCTGATACCAGCCCATGCCGCCGGGTTCGGGCGTGCCCGTTGCCGGAAGCAGCGAGGGGTCGAATGCATCGAGATCGAAGGTGATGTATAAATTTTTAGTGAGCAACGAAATTACCTTGTCCATCCAATCGTCGTTTTCATGGATTTGGTGTGCGTAAAATACGCGGTCAGGCTCTGCATTTTCATATTCTACAATATCCACGCTGCGAATTCCGACATGTATAACCTTGCAATGCTCTTTTGCCCGCGCCATGATGCATGCATGGTTGTTGGCTGTGCCTTCGTATTCCGGCATTAAATCCAGATGTGCATCAAACTGTAGTACGGTAAGATCTTCGAATTTTTCGGCAAAGGCTTTGATGACACCAATGCTGATAGAATGCTCTCCTCCAAGTGTCACCAAAAATTTATTCTTTTCCAGAACATCATGGGTACGGCGGTATACTTCATCCACCATCAATTCAGGACTGCGGTTTTCAGTTACAGCATCTGCGGTATAAATACCTTTTTTATAAACTTCGGTTTCGGTTTCAATATCATAGTACCACATGGCCGATGATGCATCAATAATGGCTTCAGGCCCTTTGTCGGCGCCTTTAAGCCATGTGCTTGTTCCATCGTACGGGACGGGTAATATTACAATCTGCGCGTTTTCCTTTCCGGCATATTCATCGGGCACTTCTCCGAATCGTGGGTTCTCTTCTATCATAATTTACAGAATATTGGAGTACTTCAGTACCCCATAACGCCGCAAAAGTAGAAAAGATACCCGTAACAGCAAAACAATGTAAGATATTGGTTGATTTTTCTAAGAATCCTGATATCATGCATCAAATGGCATTTAAAAATATCTATCTTTGTATAACGAAACACAAGAAAACCGCCGTTATACAACGGCAATGAACATGACAAACGTTAATGAGATTGAAACCTGCTTTTCGCCTGCCCTTGTCCCCTATTATAAAACCGAAGGACGAATCATTGTTTTGGTGGATATTCTCCGGGCAACTTCGTCGATATGTGCAGCCTTCCATTATGGTGTGAAGGAAATCATCCCGGTGGCAAGCGTTGAAGAGGCACGCGATTATAAAAACAGAGGATTCATTGTTGCCGGAGAACGCGATGGTAAGGTGCTCGACTTTGCTGACTTTGGCAATTCGCCTTTCAATTTCATGAATGCAGAGATAAAAGGTAAGACGATTGCATATTGCACTACTAACGGAACAAAAGCAATCAGCTGGGCTGAAAACAGCGAATCACTGGTAATTGGGGCATACCTTAATTTTAGTGTCCTATCCGAATGGTTGGCGAAACAAAAAAAGGATGTATTAATATTGTGCTCGGGCTGGAAGAACAAATTCAATATTGAAGATACTCTTTTTGCAGGTGCACTGGCAGCTAAACTTCTTGAGGGTGGCGCCTTCGGCACCAACTGTGATTCTGTTACTGCCTCTGTTGACCTGTGGACATTAGCAAAAACCGATTTGATGAAATATATTGATAAAGCTGCTCATCGTACCCGCCTAAAAAATCTCGGACTTGATGACGTTATTGAATATTGTCATACCTTTGATGCCGCACCCGTTTTACCACTATTGAAAAATAACACTATTATTGCTTAAATAACGGACGCATGAACTGCTGTAGCAAATACGTACTAAGACTTACCCTGATTGTTGCAATGTTATGCTGCTTCAACAGTTCAGGCTATTCGTGGGGGTTTTGGGCGCATAAAAAAATCAACCACATGGCGGTGTTTGCACTTCCTGCCGAAATGATGGGATTCTTTAAAAAGCACATCGACTATATTACCGATCATGCTATTGACCCCGATAAACGCTCTCGCAGCGTGGAAGGCGAACAGATTAAACATTATATAGATATTGATCACTACGGGGATAAGCCATTCGATGTTATGCCGAAAACATGGAAAGATGCTTGTTCTAAATATACAAAAGACACCTTGGAATTGTATGGGATTAATCCCTGGTGGATGAGCAAAATGATTATGTCGCTTTCTCAGGCATTCCGCGATGAGGATCTCGATAAAATTCTCTGGACAGCAGCAAATTTGGGACATTATGTGGCCGATGCTACCGTTCCGCTGCATACATCGCAATATTACGATGGCCGTACCCTGGAGCAAAAAGGCATTCATGCATTTTGGGAATCCCGTGTACCGGAATTATTCGGAGACACCTACAATTATATGGTGGGTAAGGCAGAATATTTGGGCGATCCGCTTGAAACGGCCTGGTCGTTGGTGAAGGAAAGTCATTATGAAATTGATACGGTAATGAGTGTTCTGGAATATATGACCAAGAATTACCCTGACGACAAAAAGTATGTTTATGATGAAAGGGGGGCCGTAATTGCCAAGCAATTTTCGGCAGAATATACGGCAGAATTCTCCAAACGAATGAATAATATGGTTGAGCGTAAATTGCAGCGTGCCGTTAAAATGGTCGCCTCTGTTTGGTACACTGCATGGGTAAATGCCGGTCAGCCTGATCTTTCCCGACTGGATAACAAAGAAATCTCCAAGCAGCACAAAAAAGAGCTGCAGGAGACTGAAAAAATGTGGCGCACCGGAAAACCTGTTGGAAGGCAAAACCCCGAAGAAACCCAATAAGCGCACAAATCGTATTCCGTTTTCGTCGTTTTAACATCATTGTCCGCATGATAGTTGACCGTGTCGTTTTAATACGGCTTTAACTTTTCCATAATTTTAATATTATATGTTAGTGCATACGGAATTATTTATATTTTTGTATCATTACTAGTGATTATAAACCAAACCCTAAAACGTATGAAAAAAGTTCTATTATTGATGATTGCACTTTGCGTTAGCATGGCCGGATTCGCTCAGGTAAAAAGGGCACCGATTCCTGCACAGCTAAAGAACCTTAAGGCTACACGGTCGATGCACACTACAGACAATTCGATGAACTTGTCTAACAACGCAAGCCCCTATGTACAGCCACCGATGGCAAAAAGCGTTAACGAAACTCAGTTAGGTACTACACGTTATGATCTTCAGACAAATCAGTCAGTTCAAAACAGAATATATCTGCATCCTGATGGTACAATCGGTGCAATGTGGTCATTTGGTCAGGTTGATCCCAATTTCGCAGACAGAGGTGGTGCTCTCAACTATTTTGACGGCAGCAGCTGGGGCGCTTACCCAACAGCACGTATAGAAGGTACACGCGTTGGTTGGCCATCATACGCTCCTATGGGAACCGGCGAACTGGTTTGTGCTCATAACAGCAGCACCGGTCTTGTTATTTCACGCCGCGACCCCAAAGGTACAGGCGCATGGACAGACACCGTAATTCAGGGCCCGCTTACTTCCGACAACACAACAGCTCTGCTTTGGCCGAGAATGATAACTTCAGGTAACACTGTTCATATTATTGCGTGCACAGATCAGGCATTAACAGGTGATCCTGCAATTACATACCAAGGTCTTGAACTCGCATTGGTTTATATCCGCTCAACCGATGGCGGTCATACATGGGATGCCCCCATTATCCTTCCGGGAATGGATTCTGCATCTGTTGTAAGCCAAAATAATAAAGGATTTGGTGGCGACTCATATTCATGGGCAGCTCCCAAAGGCGATACCATTGCTTTTGTTGTTGGTGACAGCTGGAGCGATTTCTTTGTAATGAAATCATTTGACGGTGGCGATACCTGGACAAAAATCATGATTTATGATTTCCCCACACCCGCTACTGCTCCTACAACAATTATTCCTTCACTCGACGGTTCAAGTGCCATTGCAATTGATGATATGGGCAAAGTTCACGTAGTAGTTGGCAAAATGAGAGTTTCTGATGATACGTATACTGATGATCTTACCTCTTATTATCCTTACACCGATGGTTTAATTTACTGGAATGAAGATATTGGCCAGATTGACAGCAACGCTTTGTCATATACTTCAGACTCAATGCTCATCGCCGTTATGTATGATTTCAGCGGTAATGATACTATTGATTTCCCGACAGTAGGTAGCGGTCAGTGGCCATTTGGTAACTATTACCTCTCACTGACATCCATGCCTCAGATTATTATTGACGGATCGGATATCTATGTTACATTCTCATCAGTTAGAGAAGATAAATCTTCAACAGGTGCCAATCCTAACGAACAACTCTACAGACATGTGTTCGCCATGAAATCAAATGACCTCGGACAAACCTGGTCGAATTATAATGATGACCTTACACAGGACGTACTTCATGATTTCGACGAATGTGTATTTGCATCATTGTCATACACATCAGATAACATGCTTCACATAGTGTATCAGGCTGACGAAGAGCCCGGTCTTGCTGTTAGAGGCGACGAAGATCCTTATACTGATAACAGGATTTATTACATTGGCGTTGAAAAAGCACTGGTTGGTGTTAGCAACGTCGGCGAAGCAGCTTCTGCTATCAACAATGTTAAAATTTACCCGAATCCTGTTTCGGAAACTGCTAAAATTGACATCACACTTTCATCATCACAGAAAGTTGACATGACCATCAGCAATATCATGGGACAGCTTGTTACAAGCAAATCATTCGGTACAATTAACGCCGGTACAACTACCGTTTCTTTCGACGCTTCATCTCTGCAGTCAGGTATCTACTTCTGCACTGTGAATGCCGGCACCGGAAGAACCACAAGCAAAATCGTTGTAAAATAATTTTGTTTTCAGAATTAAGAAAAAGTCCCGGCAAACACCGGGACTTTTTTTGTTTATATTTGTCGTCAATACTAAGACTGCAAATAATGAAAATACAGATTCTGGGCGCTGCCCGCGAAGTTACCGGAAGTAAGCACCTTATCACAACCATTGAAGGAAAGAAAATCCTGCTTGATTGCGGGATGTATCAGGGCAAAGGACTTGAAACCGATGCGGCCAACCGTAAACTGGGATTCGAACCCAAAGAAATTGATACACTTGTGCTTTCTCATGCCCATATTGATCATTCAGGGCTTGTCCCCTATCTGGTAAAAGAGGGTTTTACAGGAAATATTATTTGTACACACGGCACCCGCGATCTTTGCGTAATTATGCTTGCCGACTGCGGTCGCATTCAGGAAAGCGACACCCGCACTCATAATAAAAGAAGAGTAAAAGAAGGTCTGCCCCCACTGGAGCCGCTGTATACCGCATCCGACGCGCAACAAAGTCTTCAGCAATTTGTAAGTATTTCATACAATCAGGATTTCAGACTCACAGACAGTGTAAAATTCCGTTTCACAAATACAGGTCACATATTAGGAAGCGCAGCCGTTAACCTGACTTTCAAAGAAAATGATAAAGAAATAAAACTGTGCTTTACCGCCGACATAGGTCGTCCGGGAAACAGTATTTTGCTTGAGCCCCAACCATTTCCCCAGGCCGATTACATTATTGCGGAATCAACCTATGGTGACCGCCTGCACGACAGCCGGCTGGATTCGGAAAAGAAATTGTTGGATGTTGTTGTTGAAACATGTACCAAGAAACGTGGTAAACTCATCATACCGTCTTTCAGTGTTGGACGCACACAGGAAATCGTTTACGCACTGCATAAGCTTTTTAACAAAGGCTGGCTTCCACGCATCAAAGTATATGTCGACAGTCCGCTGTCGTTCAATGCCACCAATATTATGCGTATCCATCCCGAAAGCTTTAATGCTGAAATTACCGAATTTATGCATACCGATGTAGATCCGTTCGGATTCGACAGCCTTACATACATTCAAACCGAAGAAGCGTCAAAGAAACTAAACAATTCTGAAGAACCTTGCATCATCATTTCAGCTTCCGGTATGGCTGAAGCTGGTCGTGTTAAGCACCACATTGCCAATAGCATCTCAAATCCCCGTAATACTATACTTTTTGTCGGTTATTGTGAGCCCAAAACCTTGGGTGCAAAAATCAAACGTGGCGAAAGCGAAGTATCTATTTTTGGTACGCCTTATAAGGTCAAGGCAGGCGTTGATTCAATTGAGGCGTTCAGCGCCCACGCTGACTATAGCGAAATGATTGTATGGCTCAGTTGTCAGGATAAATCCAAGATTAAGAAAATGTTGCTTGTGCACGGAGAATATGAAGCACAGCAGAAGTACAAACAAATACTTGAAGAGAACCGCTTCACCAATATCGAAATCCCTGAGTGGGGACAGGAATTTATTCTTGAATAAAATGTTTCGTTAGTGATTCTGCAGCAGACATACCGCTTGATACGAAAGGATTTTGCAATAGAGCTCAGGCAGCGCCATGCCCTTGGTGGAATTCTGTTATATGTTCTCAGCACGGTTTTCATCACTTATCTTGCCTTTGAAAAAATAATTGAGCCTGCAACGTGGAATGCCCTGTTTTGGGTAATTCTGCTGTTTGCATGTGTAAATGCCGTGTCCAAGAGTTTTGTACAGGAAAGCCATGCACGACTCATATATTATTATACCATTGCCGATCCGCGCGCCGTTATTCTTTCAAAAATGATCTATAACACAGCTCTTACATTTGCTATAGGTTTAATTTGCTCGGGCTGTTACATGCTGTTATACGGCAGTATGGTTATTCATATCGGCTTGTTTTTCGGAACGCTGTTTCTCGGATGTGTAGGATTATCGGGCATGCTCACGCTATCATCGGGTATTGCCTCTCGCTCGGGCGGAAATTTTACTATGACCGCGATTCTCAGTTTCCCGATATCGGTACCGCTGCTTATTACGTTAATCAGGCTTAGCAGTATATCATTAACTGCAGAACCGGCTTTTGAAGCATGGTCGTACCTGGCAATACTGGCTGTTCTGAATATTATTATTTTTATGCTTGCTTACGTGCTGTTCCCTTATATATGGAAAGAATAAAAAAGAATTTTTTTGCCCGAAACTGGTGGAAGATACTATGTGTGCTGCTTCTGGTTTATACGATAATTGGCGGTTTGCTTGTGAAAGTCCCCGATTTGCCTGTTATACATCAGAGTATCCGCGCAATTTTTTTTCATGTCGGAATGTGGTTTTCCATGATTGTACTGATGCTTATTTCGGCAACAGGAAGCGTGCTGTACCTGCGCAGCAATAATTTACGTTATGATACGCTTGCCAATGAAGCGGTAAATACCGGCATTTTTTTCGGGATACTGGGAATACTGACCGGATCTGTGTGGGCAAGGTATACCTGGGGTGTATGGTGGCTCAACGACCCTAAATTAAATGGCGCTGCCGTAAGTTTGCTTGCCTATTTTGCATACCGCGTGCTTCGCTCATCGCTTACCGATGCACAGAAAAAAGCCCGGCTTGCCGCGGTATATAACATCTTCGCATTTGTACTGATGATTGTATTTATGATGATACTTCCGCGCACGGCGGCAGATTCTATACATCCCGGCAAAAGCGGAAATCCGGCACTTACACCGGGCGAATTAGACAGCAACCTGAGGCTGGTATTTTATCCGGCAATGATAGGCTGGATTATGCTCGGCATCTGGATACTTAATTTCAGAATAAAGAGGAAGTCAATAATCAAACATTAGAAATCATTTATCCACCGAAAAGAAAATAAATCAAAAGCGTCCTTTTTTCACTAAAAATATTTTTCTTTGTTCCGGAATTCAACAGAATAATCAAACCAAACATAAACCATTTTTAAAAGATGAAAAAAATACATAATTTTAATGCAGGTCCTTCTATTCTTCCGCGGATAGCCATTGAGAACACTGCAAAAGCCATCCTTGACCTGAACGGAATTGGCTTGTCATTACTCGAAATTTCCCACCGTACTAAGGAATTCGAAGCCATCCTTAATGAAGCCATTGCACTGTTCAAAGAGCAATTAGGCATTCCTGAAAATTATAAAGTACTGTTTCTTGGCGGTGGCGCCAGCATGCAGTTCTGCATGATTCCTTTCAACCTGCTCAATAAAAAAGCCGCTTATCTTGAAACCGGCGTTTGGGCTAAGAAAGCCATCAAAGAAGCTAAAGGCTTTGGCGAAGTTAAAGTTGTTGCATCATCGGCTGACAAAAACTTTAACTACATTCCTAAAAACTACACCATTCCTGCTGATGCAGAATATTTCCACATCACTACCAACAATACCATCTACGGTTCAGAAATCCACACCGACATCGACTGCCCTATTCCTTTGGTTGCCGATATGTCGTCTGATATTTTCAGCCGCCCGGTTGATGTTTCTAAATACGCCATGATTTATGGCGGCGCGCAAAAGAACCTCGGACCTGCCGGTGTTACCTTTGTGATTATCCGCGAAGATATTCTCGGAAAAGTTGAACGTCACATCCCGTCAATGCTCGATTATCGCACACATATCGCCGAAGGCTCTATGTACAATACACCGCCATGTATGCCCATTTATACAGTGATGGAAACCCTCCGTTGGATCAAATCACTGGGTGGCGTAAAAGTGCTGCAACAAATGAATCAGGCAAAAGCAAAACTCCTGTATGATGCAATTGACAACAGCAAAATATTTGTCGGTACAGTTGAAAAAGAAGACCGCTCACTGATGAACATTTGCTTTGTTATGAAAGAAGAATATAAGAATCTGGAAGACGAATTCATGGCATTTGCAAAGGCTGCCGGAATGGTTGGCATTAAAGGACACCGTTCGGTTGGCGGATTCAGAGCTTCAACCTACAACGCACTTCCGATTGAAAGCGTTCAGGCTTTTGTTGATTGCATGAATGAATTTGAAAAATCAAAAGTGTAATAAATACTGAAAACGCACAAAAATAGGCCGTCTCGATTGTGAGCGGCCTTTTTTCTAAATAAATATTTTTTTTTCAAAATTTGCTTTGTGTTAATAATTTATTAAATTTGAACCATATTTAACCAACAAACCTAAAAACCGTACTCAACTATGACAAAAGTTTTAGTAGCAACTGAAAAACCGTTTGCACCTGTTGCAATGAATGGCATTAAAAAGATTTTTGATGAAGCCGGATACGAAACCGTATTACTCGAAAAATATACTGACAATGCCGA
Source organism: Bacteroidota bacterium (assembly GCA_037133915.1). Lineage (NCBI taxonomy): Bacteria > Pseudomonadati > Bacteroidota > Bacteroidota bacterium. The sequence continues at coordinate 45,377 of JBAXND010000021.1, read as the reverse complement.
TTTCCTGAAGGCTGTTGCCGACGTTGACGCACTTATTGTGCGCAGCGACAAAGCCACCAGAGAAGTAATTGATGCTGCAAAAAATCTGAAAATAATTGTCCGCGCAGGCGCAGGTTATGACAATGTCGACCTGGCTGCTGCCTCAGAGCGGAAAATGGTTGTTATGAATACTCCCGGACAAAATTCGAATGCCGTTGCCGAACTGGCACTGGGCATGATGGTTTTCATGGCACGCGGCTGTTTTAAAGGAATTTCAGGCAGCGAACTCAAAGGAAAAAAACTGGGTATTCACGCATACGGCGCTGTTGGAAAACACGTAGCTCGCATCGCCAAAGGCTTTGGAATGGATGTGTATGCTTTTGATCCGTTTATTGCAAAAGAAGCAATAGAAGCCGATGGAATCAAAGTAGTGGCAACTGTTGCCGACCTGTATACCACCTGCCAGTACATTTCACTGCATATTCCGGCGAATGCTGACACGAAAAAATCCATCAACTTCGACCTTCTATCAAAAATGCCAAAAGGCGGAACCGTTGTAAATACAGCACGCAAAGAAGTTATGGACGAAGAATCGCTGAAACGCATCCTTGAAGAAAGACCCGATTTTAAATATGTTTCGGATATCGCACCTGAGTGCCATGCCGACCTGTTAAAATATGAGCACAGATATTACAGCACGCCCAAAAAACAAGGCGCTGAAACATCAGAAGCGAATATCAATGCAGGACTCGCTGCGGCAAACCAAATTGTTGGCTATCTTGAAAAGAAAATTACAACGTTCCAGGTAAATAAATTCTAACCGTTTCACGAACCAAATTCAAAAGCAACTTAAATCAAATACTCATACTCATGGAACAGGATAAAAACAACGTATTCTTCTTTAGATTCGAAGATCTGAGAATTTACAACAAAGCGCTGGATTACGTTGGGCTGGTTCACGGATACACTAAATCGTTTCCCGAAAATGAGCGCCACGCCCTCTCTGCCAAGTTTATGCATGCTGCCGAATCCATTGCAATAAATATTGCTGAAGGTTCAGGCCGTAATAAAACGCAGTTTATTTATTACCTGAAAATGGCCAAAAGTTCAATACGCGAGTGCATCGTAATAACTACGATTGCTCAACGGCTGAAATTTATTTCAGAGAGCAGTATTGAAGAATCGCGGCAGCAGCTCATCGAGATGACAAAGATGGTCGGCGCGCTGATAGCATCGCTGCAGCGCACAGCCAAAGGTCCTGAGCTGGTTGAAGAAGATGATGATGATGAAATGTCTTTTAATAAATTTACAAGCTGATAAAAAAGACGTTTTGCGTATCCAATCCTGAGTAAAGCCTGCTAACGCGGGAAATCTGATAGCATCAGTATAAACCGCTTCCTTTTGGAAGCGGTTTTTTTAATATCCGCAAAGCCAAAATTATCACTTCTTCTTTCATGCTCTAATTGTTGGCTTTTATTATCTTTGCCGCACAATTCTATAAAAAATACCACTGATAAACATTCAACGATATGGCAATCTTAAAAGCATTTAAAGGACTCAGACCACCGGTAGAAATTGCCCGCAATCTGGCATCCAGACCGTATGATGTGCTGAACTCAGCCGAAGCACGCGAAGAAGCAAAAGGAAACGATTATTCACTGCTGCACATCATTAAACCGGAAATTGATTTTGAAGCTGGCATTGATGAACATGAACCCCGCGTTTATGAAAAAGCAAAAGAGAATTTTTTGAAATTCCAGAGCAATGGCTGGCTGGTTAAAGATACACAGGAATGTTTGTACATATATGCTCAAACCATGAACGGACGCACTCAGTATGGTCTTGTTGGCTGCGCCGCCGTTGATGACTATATGAATGGCATCATTAAAAAACATGAGCTGACTCGTAAAGATAAAGAAGAAGACCGCATGAAACATGTCCGCATTACCAATGCCAACATGGAACCGGTATTCTTTACCTACCCTGCCGTTAAAGAAATAGATGACATCATTGCACATATTGTAAAAACAGAAAAAGCGGCCTACGATTTCACCTCCGACGACGGATTTGGTCACCATTTCTGGGTAATCAGCGATGCTGCGGTTGTCAAAAAAATAATAGAATTGTTCGCAAAAGTTCCGGCAACTTATGTGGCCGACGGTCATCACCGCACTGCAGCTGCCGCACTGGTGGGCAACGAGAAAAAGAATAACAATCCCAATCACACCGGAAACGAAGAATATAATTTCTTTCTGGCCGTTCACTTTCCCGACAACCAGCTTACCATCATCGATTATAACCGTGTTGTAAAAGATTTAAATAACCTTACGGCAGAAGCTTTCATTGAAAAAGCCAAAGAAGTTTTCGACATTGCAGAAAAAGGTACAGAAATTTACAAACCCTGCTGCCTCCATAATTTCAGCATGTACCTCGAAGGTAAATGGTATTCCATGACTGCAAAACAAGGAACATTCAACGACAGCGATCCTATCGGAGTGCTTGATGTGACGGTTCTTTCAAAACTTGTGCTGGATAATATTCTGGGGATAAAAGACCTGCGCACCGACAAACGTATCGATTTTGTTGGCGGCATCCGTGGGCTCGGTGAACTTAAAAAACGCGTTGACAGCGGCGAAATGAAAGTGGCATTTGCCCTCTACCCTGTGTCAATGGAACAGCTTATCAACATTGCAGATACAGGCAATATTATGCCTCCGAAAACTACCTGGTTTGAACCAAAACTGAGAAGTGGTCTGGTGGTTCACTCACTTGATTAATATCACATCAATTCACTGATTCATAATTAACCGGTGAATTTTGTGAAAATAGGATGTTATAATAAGAGAGCCGCAGCTTAATAGCTGCGGCTCTCTTATTCTCTGCTGTTCTTGTAAAAGTCTACACCTCCCGATACTTCATGATTTCATCATAAGTGTAAATTTTATACGTATCAACCGGCACATCGCGTGCAGCAATCATCATGTTATAATCAAAATCATACAGGTCAAAAGTATAATCGATATTAATCCATTCGCCGGGAATATGAAGGTCTTCCACCATTTTAATTCCTTCCGTTGTAAAGAATGAACGCGTTTTTTCAAGACGGATAAGCGGGCAGCGATCGTCGAGAGTCACTTTCCAGCCATCGTTTTCCTTTTCAAAAATAATAGGATATATCAGGCACATAATGGGTTTGAACCCACGTGCACCGCACGAATTATCTGTTTCCAGAAAAGGGCAGCGAACCGAGCATTTAATAATGTCGATGACCTGACCTTCATAAATAAACCCGTCCAGATATTTATCACGAAATGCCTGCAATTCCATTCCGTGCTTCATTGCCATGAATTCAGCTTCGCCCGGAAGCAGCGAGCTTATCTTTTTATATTCACATATTCCGCCACATTCAAGACATACAGGAAAGGTATTTTCGGTGTCGCCTTTGAAGGTCTTTTGGAAATTCTCAAAAAAATCGAAATCGAATTTTTGCATGAGACTAATTTTTAAATGAGCGGGCAAAATTAAACAATCAGTTATTAAATCCGGGAAATATTCTTCAGGTTCATCAGAAAAGCCATGGTATCTACTCCGTCTGCATAGTCGGAAAGCGTCGGCTTTTGTGCATTACCGAAGGAAACCAGATCAGGGAATTTGATATTTTTTCCAACAACACACTGCAGCAATTCCTTCTGTAATTCCAATATAGCGACAATTTCTTCCGGCTTTTCATATTCTATGTAATGAAGCACTGATACCGGCGATGCCGGCGATTCATTCCTTCGAAGCAGCAGGAATCCATTATCCAGAAAGGGCTTGCTGTCCATCAGGTACAACGACATATTATAAGTGTAGTTGTTCATGTATTTATTGTGGTCCCTGACACGGGCAAACGGCAGCATTGCCTCATAAAAGGTGCTGATATCATAGCCTGTGGGTAACATCAGGAATGAAACCGAACGACAACCCATTCCGAAATACAGGAAAATATCCTCAGCAAGTCCGTTCAGTTCTTGCGGAGTTTCACTGCCGTTAATAATTGCAGCGCTGTTACGGTTATGTCGGATAATGTGCGGATAACCGCCAAAATACTGGTTAAAATACCGCGACGAATTGTTGCTGCCTGTCGCAATTACCGCGTCAAATCCTTTGAGCTGATTATCGGCAAAGGAAATAAAGCTGTTGAACCGCGGTTCAATCTCTGTCAGAATGGCTGCCAGAGCCGGCAATAGAAACTTATCGGATGAAGAGAGTTTCCCCAAAAAAATATTTCCGCTCATCAGCACGCACAGGAAATCGTGAAATCCGGCAAGCGGAATATTGCCCGCCATAATCACAGCAACGGTTACAGGGCTATTATGCCCGCCTGTCAATTGCGGATAACGGTCAACCCACGTCTTAAGCTGATCACGACGTATCATTACTCCCAGATTGTGAATTGCAGTCAACAAATTATCGCGTGTAAACCATCCGTTGTGAAATGAAGCCTCGCGCAGTGCTTTGTCGAGCGTACTGCTGTATGGGCGATTCTGAAGCTCTTCACCATTATAAGATACAAGCACTTCAGACAACTTCGCAAATGCTTCTAAACGTTCGTTAATATTCATTCAGCTAAAAATATTACTTTCGCAAAACTGCAAATCAAAAGCGTTTTGCGAAACAGAGCGCTAAAATAAACATTATTGCATCACCGTTATAACCCTAAGAGCATTTTACCGTATAAGCACTTATGATGCGCAAATTGATTTCAATTTTCCTCCTTTTTCAGCTGTTTTCACCGGCGTCTTTCGCCCAGAGCAAAGACGAACTGTTGAAATTGCAGGATTCATTGAAGGTGCTGGGGAATAAAATGCCCACGCTCAAGCCGGAATTTGCGCGCTATGAATGCAATGAGAAATTCAATAAAATGCTGGGTGGTTTACTCGAAAGTCAGGGCTCATTCGAACTGACCTGGGATTCCGTACGCTATATGTCTGTAATTACCCCTGCTGATGAGGCATTCCGGCTGTATACCTGGGCCGTACGAAAAGACAACGGGGATTATGAGTATTTCGGATATCTGCAACTGAACCCAAAAGCAGATGAAGGTGAGAAATTGTATGAGCTGAACGACAAATCGGATTATATAAGCTCCCCCGAAATGAAATTGCTTGCACCCGACAACTGGCTCGGAGCCGTGTATTATAAGGTTATACAAACAAAGTATAAAGGACATAAAAGCTATACATTACTGGGATGGAAAGGAAATTCATTGCTGACTACGAAGAAAGTAATTGAAGTAATTTCATTTAAAAGCTCCGGCAGTCCGGTTTTTGGTGCTGCGCTTTTCAGAAAATATAAGGAAAAAGAAAAACCTGTGCGCGTTGTATTTGAGTATTCGGCTAAGGCAAGCATGTCGCTTAAGTACGAAAAACAATTCATGCACGTTTTCAAGAAAAAGAAAAACAAAAAAAAGAAAGACGTGCTTAAACGCGAGAACATGATTGTGTTCGACCGCCTCGGTCCGCTCGATGCACGTGTTTCAGAATATTCAACCGACCTGGAAGGGCAATACCAGTTCTATGTCCCCGAAACAAATATTATTGATGCTTTTGTTTTCCGCAGCGGTCGTTGGGTGTACGTGAAAGATATTGATGCGCGCAACCCGCCGCCTCCAAAAAAGAAAAAAGCATTGCCTCCGCCTAAGCTGTAGAACACTAATTTTTCTTGTTTCTGTAGGAATTCATGAGTTGTTTTTCTATATTTGTAATAAATCAAATACAAGCCCGCCGTTGAAAAAAGGTATCAGGTATATTCTCATTTCACTTTTAGCAGCGCTGTTTTTCGGGCTGCTCTTTTACAGCGTACAATACACGTCAAACGAAGGTTTTAATCCAACCGACGAAGGTGTGATAATTGCGCAGTCATATCGTTTGCTGCAGGGCGAAATTCCGCATCGCGATTTTATTTCAATCCGTCCCGTATTCTCCGGTGTGTTGCATTCAATTCATTTTATTTCTCCCCTGCCTCTGGTCAACAGCGGACGATGGTTTGTAATCTTTGAATTTTTTCTGTTTTCGTTTCTTTGGGTTTTCATTCTGTTGAAAAACGGAGCCGGCAGCATAACACGAAAGCCGGACACACTGCTGTTCCTGTGTGCCGCCACCTGGTGCTTTCTGCTGAATATGAACACTTACAATCTCTACCCATGGACAACAATTGACGCCCTGTTCTTTTCAATCATTTCATTTGCATTTTTTTCGGCCTCGCTGAATTCAAAAGTTAAAGGACTGAATCTTGCTTTTCAGTTGACGGCATCCCTCTTTTTTATGGCGCTGGCCGCGCTTTGCCGTCAGAGTTTTATTTTGCCGTTTATATGGGTGGCGCTGCTTTCAGCTATTGTGCTGATGCGTCGCAGACGGTTTCTGCTGCTGTTTCCTGTACTCCTGGCAGGCACCTTGCCTCTCATTGCCTATGCTGTTTTTCTGGTTGATACCGGCGCCTGGGAAAGCTTCAAACATCAGATGACAGGACGCACCGAGCTTTTTGATACCGGCATTATTCGGTACATAAAATCTTTTCTGAAAGCCCGCATGCTGCCGCTGAATTTCATTCTTATCACCGTATATTTTATTCTCACCTTCATGAAACGCAGCAGTATCAGGGGGCTGCCATCGGCACTGCGACGCCAGTTAAATGGCAGGAACAAAGGAATGTGGCAGGTGTTCGTTATTACCTACAGTAGCACATTTCTGCTCTGCTCCTTCTTATTTTTTGCATTCAAAGAGTATAAAATAATTCCCTTTGAATTTTTCTGGATGTTTGTTTCATTGATGGTTCCCGCCATGTACCTGCGCCTGCTTGATGTCCCAACACGCATCACACTGTTGTTTGCATTATTGATTGCATGGACTTCCAGCATATCACTGGGCGACAATTTTCCTGTTTTCGCTGCAGGCATTCTTGCATCCGGTGTTGCTTACCTTTTATACGTCATCGTGAGCAAACTCGAACTGATCTCTTTTCCTTCGCTTGCCTGGAATAACAAACTTGAAACACTGGCACAATATGCCTGGCGCTTTCGTCTCAAGGAATTATTGCTGGTTATTGTTACACTGACCTTACTTGGTGTTTCAATCAACGGGCAGCGCAATTTCAATTATCGCGATCGTGCTTCCATCTACCTCACCAAAGATCTGGGCAGCCTTTTTCCCGCTTTCGGCGAAATAAAAACAAACCCAAATACCTTCGCTTATTTTGAAGATTTCCGGCACTTATACGACAGCCTTCCCGGAATAAAAGACCATTTCGCAATGCTTCCCAACAATGCGATGATTTATCCTGTTACGGGAAGCCGTAACCCGCTTCCGCTCGACTGGGTTCAGGGAAATGAATATGTGGGCGCGAAGCCGCAGTTCTACGGTTGTCTGAATGAAGCGCTCGCAAAAGACACCGTGTATTTCCTGCTTGACAAATACGAATCAAAAAATATGGCATGGGCACTCATCCCCATGAGCTGGCCCGATGACCTGTACGGTTATATTGACATCATTCGCAAGAAATGTGTAAAAATTTGTGAAAGCGCACACTTTGAAGTGTGGAAAACTAAAAACTGAGAGCATCAGGCATTGAATTGTTCTTTCTGCTCATCAGGCTCTGCAGGCTGCTCTTCAATCATCTCCGTGAAATCATCATCATCATCATCATCCCAGTGGTATTCCTCTTTCTGCATGCCTCTTTTTCGGTAGAAAACAGATAAGACAAAACCGGCGACTCCGCCCATCAGATGCGATTCCCAGGAGATATTCCTGTCGGGAAAAAAATTCGGAAATATTCCCCAGAGCAATCCACCATACAGAAAAATTACCAGCAGTGATACGGCCATCAGACGGGCGTTACGTCGAATAATTCCGCTGAAAAACAGGAAGGAAAGATATCCATAAACAATTCCGCTTGCGCCGATGTGAACGCCTCCGCGCGCAAACGACCATACCCAGATTCCGGTAATTACCCATATCAGAAAGAAGACCTTGAAAGCGATTTCTCGATAAAAATAGAAAATGATGGAGGCTGAAACGAAGAATGGGATTGAATTAGCCAGAATGTGAGGAAAATCAGCATGAAGCATGGGCGAGGTCACAATGCCAATAAGTCCGAAACCATCCAGTGGTTTGATGCCCAATGATGAAAAATCGAGATTAAAAAAATACTCTGTCAGTTTTACTATCCACATCAGCACAAGCATAAAAAGGGGGAATATCATGCTGCGCAGCAACCTTTTCTTATCTTCCATCAGCTAATCCACATAGTTTATTCAACTTAAATAATTCGGCGACCTTTCTCCTTCTTGGCAAAAGTCGAACCACGAACGCATTCATCGTATTTTAAACAATATCAAATGTAACAACTTATCAATTAAGGAATTGTTCTGCAAAATACGGATTTCATTTTATGACAAATTGTCCTGTTGCATTCCTTGCAGACCAAAAGTAATTAATAATTTAAGTATTTCACCGAACATTTCATCGACACTAATTAAGGTTATATAAAACATTATTTTGCTTTCAGCGGAACTTTTTTGAATTGTATGCGTTAAAAGACCTGTGTATTTGTCCGGGAATACTGAAAGCATTGTAAATAAAAGAGTTTCAAAAAGCCTTGCATTAATTTTTGATTAGAAACTCCGGAAAAAGTTTTCTTACACATTATATTAAACGGAAAAGAAAAAAGCATAATTTTGCAATCCCTAAAATGCAAAAAGGTTAATTAACAAATCAAGTGTATGGACAACATGAATCGAAAATTTACTTCCCCTCTAACCATACTTTTTGCTTGCGTATTTTTCAGTTTTTCTTCTGTAAGTATTGCACAGCGCCACGATCCAAAGGTGTCTGATCAGAAATTTTCAGCAGCTCTGCAAATTATCCGCATGGCTTATGTTGATACCGTGAACGAAGCAAAGCTCACAGAAGACGCCATTACTGCGATGCTCAAAAAACTTGATCCGCATTCCACCTACATTTCTAAGTCTGATGTTGAGAAAGCAAATGAGCCACTGGTAGGCAATTTTGAAGGAATCGGAATTCAGTTCAATTTGGTTCGCGATACAATCGTTGTTATTACGCCGGTTCCCGATGGGCCCTCAGAGAAACTCGGAATTCTTTCAGGAGATAAAATCGTAAAGATTGACGGTGAAAATGCTACCGGTTCTAAAATTAACGAAGACTTTGTTTTAAAACATTTGCGCGGTGCCAAAGGCACGCAGGTTACTATCAGCATTTATCGTAAAGGAAAAAAAGACCTTGCAGATTATGTTGTTACCCGCGATAAAATTCCCATCAACAGCATGGATGCCGCTTATATGGCAGCTCCGGAAATAGGCTATATCAAACTGAATAAGTTCGGCTCAACCACCATGGACGAGTTTCGTAAAGCATCAGCCGAGCTCAGAGAAAAAGGCATGAAGAACCTTATTCTCGATCTTCGCGATAATTCAGGCGGCTACCTGAATACAGCGATTGAATTGGCTGATGAATTTTTACCCGAAGGAAAACTCATCGTTTATACCGAAGGTTTTTACAGCCCGAAACAGGAAAGTTTTGCAACTTCAAAAGGTGATTTTGAAACCGGAAAATTGGTTGTGCTGATTAATGAAGGCTCAGCCAGTGCCAGCGAAATTGTTACCGGTGCCGTGCAGGACTGGGACCGCGCACTGATTATCGGTCGCAGGTCATTCGGAAAAGGTCTCGTTCAACGTCCGTACAATCTTCCTGATGGTTCGGTAATGCGGCTTACAACGGCACATTACTACACTCCTACCGGTCGTTGCGTGCAGAAACCATACAATGAAGGAACCGAAAAATATTATAAAGATCTTACCGACCGCTACAAACACGGCGAGTTAGTGAATCCCGACAGTATCAAGTTCCCCGATTCTCTTAAATATTCTACGCCCAATAAACGCATTGTTTATGGCGGCGGCGGCATTATGCCCGACCTTTTTATCCCGCTTGATACAACACGAATCACCGATTATTATTCGGATTTGCTGCGCAAAAATATTATAAACCTTTACGTGCTCCAATACCTCGAAACACGTCGTGACCAGATTAAGAAAACCTATCCTGATGTTGAAGACTATCTGAAAAAATTTGTGATTGACGAAGCCTTCATGAAAGACCTGACCGACTTTGCTGCGAAAGAAGGTGTGAAAAAGAATGAGGAACAATATAAGATTTCCGAGTTCTATATGAAAAATTTCGTCAAGGCATGGATTGCCCGCAACGTTTGGAACTACGGCGCATACTGGCGTGTATTCAACGAAAACGATGATGCCTTTAAAGATGCGGTTCAGGCCATTCAGGACAAAGGCAAATTCAAAGAGTATAAAATCAATTACTAGAGTTCCTGATTACTCAGGATAACCGACCGGCTGCGTAAGCTGCACTTTTTGATTGCCCTTCAATTTGAGTATCTCTGCCATTTTATCACGGTCAATGTATCCAAGCACTACCGTAGCCAGATCTTCTGAACTGCAGAACAGATAAACATTTTCGCTGATCAATCCTGTATCAACAGCCGAATAAAATGCCTTCTGGTCTTTGGTCATTACAACGCCCATTCTGGAATAGTCGGCTACATATACAATCACAACAGGCGCAACACCTACAAAATCCTGCTTCCCCATTTTTTCACGAACATCTCCCGCAAATACTGGATCCAGCGTGTTTTTCTCTGCATTATAAATATACACACCTTCTGAAAGGCACACATAAAGGTCAATTTCCTGATTGTTCATGGCCGATGGTGCCGTGCGCTTACCGTTGTCAGGTCTGTTTACGCCGAAAGCTGCCCACAGCAGGTCAGACAATAGCTGCAGCGGAAGTTTATCTTCTTTGAAAGAGCGATTCGTTTTACGGTCGTTTAGCGCTTTAAGCAACTGTTTTCCGCCATCTTTCCGGGGTGCAGGAAGTTCAACTTTCTTAAAATCCTGTGCGTTTACACTGAATATAAAGACAAACAGCATCATGGCAATCAGTAATTTCTTCATTATAGTTTAAGTTTTAATAATCGTTATAAGAATTTTATTCCAAACATTCAAGATACACTTTACTCATCCGTATTTTTTCTACACGGCAGCGTACGTAATTGCCTGCTGTAATATCCTTATTCCTGCAAGGCACCGGATAACTGTGTCCGATTTTATCTTTCAGCATCAGCACGTGATACACCTCGCCCAGATCGTGGCTGATTATACTGCGGCCTGTATTTTCAAATTCATACACTTCGCCTGCTTTGTAAAATGGATGAACAGGCTCAAGGTAATGCGTATAAGGAACAGTGGGTTCCACAACCTCACAATATACTTCAGATTGTGCGGGAAACGCATATGCCTCATAATAGCGGGTACGCAAATAATGGGTTTCGCCCATGCATTCCAGTTTATAATACTCCAGATGCCTTGCCAGCGTTACTATTCCTTTAATCTCAAAACGATATGTCTTACCCTGTTCAAGCTGCGATGGCGGTGTTTCGCCCTGATAATGCGACAGAAAAAGTAAGCCTTTTTTGATGCGTTCCACACGGCAGGAAAGGCGTGTTTGCTCGCCGCCGTCAGGCAACTCAGAGTAAGGAACAAAAATCTCATTGCCGGCAATATCGCTCACCACGGTCATTTTCTCAACATTTCCGACAGAATTTGTGATTGAAATAGTGCGTATCACATTAAAATCATAAACTCCGCCCGTTTTGTAATGCGGATGTTCGGGCTCCAGAAACATTTTACCGGAACAATTTACTTTGTCAACCTTGCACGTAATTTCCATGCCCGGCGAAATACCGTAAGCAGCGTAAAGATTTTTACTCAGAAGATGACGGCTGTTCTGCCGGCTCCGCAACACAAAAAATTCCTCATCGTCAGGAGGCATCTGTATCAATCCTGTGACAACAAAACTGTATGTCAGCCCTTCTTCAAATTTGAATTCCTGTTCTCCCAAAGCAGCGTACTGAATTACTTTTTGGATTTGGACACACCCTTTGATTTTGAAGCTGCAGCCTTCTTTGCAGGTGTTTTAGTTTTCGCAGGAGCTGCCTTTTTCGCAGCCACTGCTTTCTTTACAGGAGCAGTCTTTTTAACGGGCGCTTTCGCAGAAACCTTCACTTTCGGGGCAACAGCCTTTTTGGCCGCCACAACTTTTTTCGCAGCAACTGCCTTCTTTGCCGGAGCAACTTTTTTTACAGGCGCTTTCGCAGATGTTGCAGCTTTCGGTGCAGAAACTTTTTTCACAGGAACAGATTTCTTTACAGGAGCGGCCTTTACTTTCTTCGTTTTTAATTTTTCATTATTCATTGATAATTGTTCATTATTACCTGCTTCGTCAAGCCGAATCACAAAATCGGAAAGAATATTCATGAAGTTGATGTAAGCTTCATAGGGTGTGTTATACGGATTGAAGTATTTATGCACATCGCCATCACTGAACCACTTGGTACACATGTAATAGAAATGGTCACTGGTTTGCAGATAGCGCCAGTCACGCTGGATAAAATCATCAGTACAATGTTTCACTTTTTCTTCCAGCGCATACAATGCGTTGAAAGCATCGTCTTGCAGTTCATTGCCAAGCCATGCAGTGAGGTCGCGCTCCTCGTCGGCCCATGAAATAGGATCCGGAACATGAATGGCACCTACAGGTTGCATTCTTTCTGAAAGCTCTGCCGGCGTATTAAACGTGAAATTGGAATGCGAGAATACCCGTGCAGGTAAAGCTCTCATAAATTCGAAGATGCCAGTTTCTTTCCACTGGTGCTCACCAAAAGTTTCATAATCCATGAAAAGATTGACCGTTTCTTCTGATGGATTCACGGCGTTGAGCCAGTCAACATATTTTTCGGTTGTAAGCGGCCACTGATCCCACGATGTCTGTGAAAAGCGGAATGCAATATCGTCACTCATCTGAAAATTTTTCAGTAACAATTTCAGCTTCGGATTGATGGCATTGCAGTACATGAAATTCGGGCTTTTCCATCCCAGCACATGTTTGGCTCCTTCGGTAAGCATGGTTTTAAAACCTAATTCAGCAACCATTTCACCAATATAATCAGAATAGATAAGCTCAGTATTACGGAAGGTTGTAGGCTTTTGTCCAAAAAGTTTTTCAATCTTATTGCGCTGTTCGTTTACCTGCCTGAAAAACTCGTCTTTGCTTTTCAGTGCCGACAATGAGTGACTGTATGTTTCTGCCAGAAACTCAACGCAACCGGTATCCGCCAGCTTGCGAAAGCTTTCGATAACATCGGGCGTATATTGTTCAAACTGATCGAGTGCCGTGCCCGAAATTGAAAAACTCACCTTGAATCCTGTGCCGTATTCCCTGATAAGGTCAAGCAGCAGATTATTCATGGGCAGATAGCATTTATCGGCAATTCTGCGCAGAATGTACCTGTTACGGTAATCATCGAAATAATAGTGGTTTGCACCGATATCAAAAAAACGATAGGTATTGAGCCTGAAGGGCTGATGTACCTGAAAATAAAAACAAATTGACCTCATTATAGTATAAGTTAATTCTTTATTAGCACTTTTTCATACACTTTATTCACCTGTCCTGCGGCATTCTCCCATTTCAGATTGTCCACTTCGGTCCTGCCGTAGCGACGAAACATCACCGAAAGGGCATCATAATGAAGCAATCCGTAAATAGCGTCAGCCATGCTGTCGATATCCCAGAAATCTACTTTCAGCGCGTAATTCAGCACTTCGGCAACACCGCTCTGCTTGCTGATTACAACAGGAACATTGGAACGCATCGCCTCCAGGGGTGATATCCCGAAAGGTTCTGATACCGATGGCATCACATAAACATCACTCAGGTGAAACATTTTATCTACATCCTCACCTTTCAGAAATCCCGTAAAGTGAAAATGAGATGAAATCCGCAGTTCGGCAACCCGTCTTACCATGCGGTTGAGCATATCGCCCGAGCCGGCCATCACAAAACGAACATTACGGTCTTTTTGAAGCACTTTATAAGCCGCTTCCACAAAATAATCCGGTCCTTTCTGGAAGGTGATGCGCCCCAGAAAAGTTACAATTTTTTCTTTTACCGCCCGCTGCGATGCTTCATGCTCATGACTTTCAATAGGCTCAACGGCATTATGCACGGTTACCACCTTGGCGGGATCAATGCCGTAGCGGTTGATAACAATGTCGCGTGTCAGATTGCTCACGGTAATAACGGCATCGGCTTCTTCCATGCCTTTGCGCTCAATGTCGTATACGTTCTGATTGATATGCTCACCCGAACGGTCAAATTCGGTAGCATGCATATGCACTACCAGCGGTTTTCCGCTTACTTTCTTGGCGGCAATACCGGCCGGATACGTAAGCCAGTCGTGCGCATGAATTACATCAAACTGATTGGATGCGGCAATGGTGGAGGCTACCAGCGCATAACGCGATACCTCTTTCATCAGGTCGTGACCGTATTTTCCTGAAAAGGCAAAGCGGCTTGAGAACACAGACTCATTGGAATCTATGCCTTCCAGTTCATTGCGCTTTACAATATTCTCAAATTCTTCGGTGCCAACATAAGGAATCAGATTTGACCCAATCTCCATATAGGTTATCTGTTTCCAGAACTCACGATAAATGGAATTTTTAAAATCAATGCTTATATCGCTCGCGTTTACCAGCCTTACGGCCTCACGGTTTTCATCTCCAAAAGCCTTGGGAACCACAAAAATTACTTCGGTGCCGTGCTTCATCAAGCCTTTGGTAAGCCCGAAGCAAGCCGTGCCCAATCCTCCTGTTATATGCGGTGGAAATTCCCACCCGAACATCAAAACCTTCATTGTGTTTATTAAGGTTGAAAAATCATTTCGTTACTTTTTTGCCGTTCTCTTTGCTGTCGGCGTTTTTTTGGGTGTTTCGTACTGCTTGAGCAAATAATCAATCCTCAGCAATTCGGCCACACTCCAGGCCTGCGACGGTGCTCCTCCTGCCCTGTGCGGCGGATCCCCGTCATACACTTCCGAGATGGAACCCACACCATGTTCGGTCATCACATCTTCAAAACCCTCGTAAATCTTGCGGATGCACTGAATGCCGGAGTCGCCGTGTATCTTCAGGAATGCTTCAACATAATGTCCGAGCAGCCAGGGCCACACCGTTCCCTGATGATACGCATGGTCGCGTTGCTCCATAGTTCCGTAATAACATCCTTTATAGTCGGGATGTTTGGGTGTAAGCGTACGCAGCCCACGTGTAGTAAGCAGTTCACGGCCCACCGTATCAATTATCAGCTTGCGAATCTGTTCGCTCACGGGGCTGTACGGCAGGGATGCAGCAAAAATCATATTCGGACGAACCGCCCAGTCTTTATAAGTTCCGTTTACATAATCTGCCAGATAGCCTTTATCCTTGTCCCAGAACGTTTCTTTGAACGATACCCGAATGCGCATTGCAATCCCCGACCATTCATTGATAAAATCTTCGTCACCGGCCATGGAAGCGGTTTCCAAAGCAAACATAATGGCATTATACCACAGCGCATTAATCTCAACAGGCATTCCGATGCGCGGAGTAACGGGCTTGCCGTGAACAACGGCATCCATCCAGGTAAGTGCCTTTCCGGGCATTCCCGCCCAAATCAGTCCGTTTTCCTGCATCCTGATATTGAACTCTGTACCATTGCGGTAACCGTTGAGTATAAGCTTCATTTTATTGCCATACTCTTTCCATATTTTCTCACGGGTGCCTGTATATTCCGAATATTGCTGCAACGACCAGAAGAACCACAAGGGCGCATCAACAGAATTGTATGCTGCCGTTGAGCCGCTCCCGATATTGGGAAACAACGGTCCTTTCAAGTCGGCAATCATGGTGTCAATCACCTTTTTGCAGGTTTGATGATCGCCGGTTGTGAGGGTTAACCCGGGCAGAGAAATAAACGTATCGCGTCCCCAGCGGCCAAACCACGGAAAGCCTGCAATTACTTCTACCTTACGTCCGTTGAAAACCAGACACTGGTGAGCAGAATTTACCAGGCAGTTGCGATAACTATCGCGTGGAATGCGCTTGCCCACTTCAGCAGTAAATATTTTTTTCAGCGATGATGATGCGGTTTCTTTGGTTCCGGCTGCAAAAATGATGCTCTCGCCCTTCTTCATCGGAAGTTCAAAATAGCCGGGCACTAATAAATCCTCTATATAATCATAGCCCCGTTCTTTTTCCTGACTGTATTCTATATTGTAATTCCAGTTGGGAACATGCACGTATTCTGCCTGCTTGGAGAACTGAAGGTAAAGCGGTGTAAATCCGGGATACATTCTCATTTTGATGCCGTTCTCGGCCTGCTCATAATGGGTGTCGGCATCAACATTGGCTTTGGTTAAGCTATGTCTGTTGCGGAAGGCCAGAAAAGGTTTAAAGCGCAGTGTTGTAGCCGAATGTGCTTCAACAAGCGTATATTTTATCAGAATGCGGTCTTCTTCAATTGAAAACAGCATTTCTTTTGTAAGAATAACACCTCCAACGCGGTATGTAAGTTTTGGAATCGGCTCCGCAATAAATTCACGCAGGTATTTATGACCTTTTGGGAAAAATACACCGGGTGTATACTGGTGAATCCCAAGATTAAATTCTGCGTCATTCTGGATAACAGTCTCATCAATAGTTGAAAGCAACACATGGCATTCATTGTCAACATTTGGCTGAGGAACTATGAGCAAACCATGGTATTTACGTGTGTTACAGCCTGATATTGTAGTTGATGCAAAGGAGCCTGCCCTGTTAGACCGTATCAATTCCCTGCTTAAGGAATATTTAAGGTTAACAAGCTGTTCTTTAGTGAATTTTATATAACTCATGGGGTTGAAAGGCTTTAACGTTTAGTTAGGATATTGTAAAGCGGGTTTTTACGGGGTCAAAAGTGTAAAGATACTGTATTACAATATATTATAATTATGGCAACAAAATTACAAAAGATTGACCATTCAAACAAAAAAATCAGGCATAAAGTATAACTTTATATAGATTCAATAATAATCACATTATCTTAGTATTAGAACTGTTATTGATATTTATTCATATTAAGTTATCGTTAAGGAAGGAGACAAGTGGTGCTTATACACAGAAAATCATTTTCATAAATTAAACCTTTTACGGTCTAATTTTTACCCATGGCTGTTTCGAATTTATTGTATTTTTGTTTTTGCCTGATTTAATGATGCCGCAGACAATATTTTTACAATTCTGTCGTATTAATCAAGGCACAAAAACTCAAAAGAGGAGCATGAGAATTCTGAAATCGCGTAATTTACTGTTTATACTTATCATCATTGGTGTTTTCGCTTCCTGTAAAAAGAAAGATAATTTTAACACAAGCACTGATGTAAAACTCAGTTTTTCAACTGATAATATGTTGTTCGATACGGTATTTTCCACTATCGGATCCACCACCAAATATTTTGTGGTTAAAAACACCGACAGTAAAAAGATTAAGATTTCATCAATCAGCCTCGCAACAGGCAATGCGTCAAATTTCAGGATGAATATTGACGGCACACCTGCCGTATCGCTGAACGATGTTGAAATTGCAGGAAACGACAGTATCTATATTTTCGTGAAGGTAACGGTTGACCCTCAGAACAGTAACTCGCCCATGGTAGTTAAGGACTCTATCATTTTTCAGATAAACGGAAATGAACAGGATGTTAAACTCACGGCCTGGGGTCAGGATGCGCATTACATTGTAGCAGACAAAGTATACGGAAGCAGTTTGAAATACAAAATTGTTGCCGGCGAAAATGAAAATATAACCTGGCCCAACGACAAGCCATATTTGATTTACGGATATGCCGTGGTGGACTCAACCGCCACTCTGAATATTGATGCAGGCGCACGAATCCATTTTTACAACGCTTCGGGTATGTGGATTTATAAAGGAGGCAACATTAAAGTGAATGGCACCATGGCCGACCCTGTCACCTTTCAGGGAAGCAGGCTGGACGCCGATTATAAAGAACTGCCCGGACAGTGGGACCGCATCTGGATCAATGAAGGCAGTAAGGATAATGTGTTCAATTATGCGATTATCAAAAACGGCTTTATAGGCATTCAGGCCGAAACCATGCAGCAAAGTATGGGCAACCAGCTTACGCTTACCAATACCATTATTGAAAACATGAGCGGCATGGGGGTTTTCACGAAATTCTATAAGATTCAGGCGGGCAACTGTGTGATAGGCAACTGCGGCGTTTACGCTGTGTGTCTGACTACCGGTGGTGATTATGACTTCAGACACTGCAGCATCGGCAATAACTGGAGTTACAGCACCCGCAATACGCCTTCTCTGGTGATTGCGAATTATTACGATGACTATTACAGCGGGGTGACTTACACAGGCGATCTCGACAAAGCCTATTTCGGAAACTGCATCGTCTGGGGTATGCAGTCTGAAGAGGTTCTGCCCGACAGCCTTGCAGGAGCAGGACTGTTCAATTATAAATTTGAGAATTGCATTCTGAAAACAGAATTGAGTTTAACCGACCCGGCACATTTTGTCAACTGCCACGTAAATGACCCCTTGTTCAAAGATGCGTCAAACAACGACTACAGGCTGTCACCCGGTTCTTATGCTATTGATATAGGCACTATGAGCGTCATCAACACTTCCACACTGAGTCTTATTACCGACATTCTCGGAAACAACCGCGCAGTCAATCCGCCACCCGACCTCGGAGCATACGATTACGTGCCTTAGTCAGATAGTCGTGAGTCGTGAGTCGTGAGCTGGAGCGAAGCGGAAGTCCGCCACCGGCGGAACTAATTTTCAAATTGCCGAATTATCTAATTTTCAAATTAACTAGTTGCCAAATTATCTAATTAATAAAGCACGCAAAGACGCGAAGATGCAAAGGTTCATTTTCAAATTGACTAATTGCCGAATTAACTAATTAATTGAAATATGAAATTATTACTGATCAGCAATTCGACCAACGCGGGAGAAGCCTATCTGGGATGGCCGCGCGAATATATAAGCGAGTTTCTTACAGGCAGCGGAATTAAAAAAATACTGTTCGTCCCCTATGCCGGAATAACGGTGTCGTGGGATGATTATGAAAAGCGGGTTGCTGAGGTATATGCTGAACTTGGTTTCGAAATTCAGTCTGTTCATCGGTTTGCTGACCCCGTTAACGCAGTAATGGAGGCAGAAGCTATTGCCGTAGGCGGTGGAAACACCTTTAATCTGGTTGCCATGCTTCACAAAGAACATCTCATAGAACCTATCCGCAATCGTGTTCTTGCCGGAATGCCATATATGGGCTGGAGTGCAGGTGCCAACGTGGCATGTCCCACTCTCAGAACCACCAACGATATGCCCATTACGGAACCCGCAAGTTTCAACTGTTTCAACCTTGTCCCCTTCCAGATTAATCCGCATTACCTGGATGCGAATCCCGAAGGGCACGGTGGCGAAACACGGCAGCAGCGCATTGAAGAATTTATCGCGCTCAACCGCGACATTACAGTTGTTGGTCTGCGCGAAGCCACGCTGCTGCAGCTTGAAGGCGATGTTCTCAGCCTTAAAGGCAAACGTCCCATGCGGCACTTTTTATATGGGCAGGAACCCAAAGAATTTGAGCCCGGCGCAGATATCAGCTTTCTGGTGTAACGTGGAAAAAAAAGCACCTTCTTTTTAAAGAATGTTCGTAGGATTGATTGCTTTGTCAAAACGGAAATATTATCTTTGATAAAAAATTGAATGTCATGCAGTATTCCTACAAAATTCTTATGCACAAGGAGCCCGAAGGTGGCTTCACTGTGACGGTACCTGCCCTGCCCGGCTGTATAACCTATGGAACAGACATAGAACATGGGCTCAGTATGGCGAAAGAAGCGATAACACTGTATATCGAAGAATTAAAAGAACGCGGAGAAACTATTCCTGACGACAGCGATACCATTGAATACAATCTCAATGTGGTTACAGCATGAACCTGTCGCCGTTTTACCTGATTAAAATTCTTGAAAAAAACGGATTCTTTTATAAGAGAACTAAAGGATCACATCAGCTTTATTATAATCCCATCAATAATAAAACTGTTATAGTTCCCGTGCATGGCGGTAAAGACATGGCTAAAGGAACCTTTTTTGCTATATTGCGGCAGGCTGGGATTGATAAAAATGGAACTGTTTAAGCACGCAAAGGCGCGAATACGCAAAATTGACTAATTTTCAAATTGCCGAATTAACTAATTGTCAAATTGAAACCGTCATCCCTTCCTCTGCCAGTATTGTATTTCTGAACACCGACTGCGCCTCGTCCAGCAGGGGCTCCAGCTCATCGTAGCGGGCTGAAAAATGTCCGATTAGTAATCGTTTGGCTTCTGCCTTCAACGCTATCGTTGCTGCCTGCATGGCTGTTGAATGCTGCTTTTCGTCTGCGTTTGCAATCATGTCCTGCATAAAGGTTGCTTCATGATAGAGAAGATCCGCACCTTTTATGAATTTGGTAATTCCGAGGTGGAATCCTGTATCTGAACAATACGCAAAGCTCCGGCATCGGGGCGGTTCGTGTGTGAGCGATGCGTTGGAATGCACCTTCCCGTTCGCATCCGTAAAGTCGGCGCCGGCTTTTATATTGTTGAACTCCGTAAAAGGAATGTCCAGATTCCGGATAGCTTCATGATGAATGCCGCGCGGCTGCCTTACTTCACGGAACATGAAGCCATGCGTCGGCACGCGGTGTTTCAGCGGAAAACTCTGTACGCTTACTTTAGCATCTTCAAAAAGTGTTTCCGAAGCGCCCGGCTGAAGCGCATGAAATACGAAAGGATACTGCAGTTTGGTACCCGAAGCTTCCAGCTGCAGGTCCAGAATCTCTTTCAAAGCCTCATTCGCATAAATATGCAAAGCTTCGGTTCTCCCGAAAAGATGCCATGAAAACATCAGTCCGGCAAGACCGAGATAATGGTCGCCGTGCAGATGCGATATGAATACGT
The DNA here is from genome assembly GCA_037133915.1 of Bacteroidota bacterium. Lineage (NCBI taxonomy): Bacteria > Pseudomonadati > Bacteroidota > Bacteroidota bacterium. The sequence continues at coordinate 24,416 of JBAXND010000021.1, read as the reverse complement.
GGTTGATGCGCCTTCCCTTGATTCCGTATTTGCGGATCTGCATCTGGGTTCCTTCGCCGCAGTCTATCAAAAACAAGCGCTCATGTACATTCAGTACCTGAGCGCTCGGGTTTCGTTCACGAATGGGCGCCGATGCTGCCGTGCCCAGTATAGTCAGCTGAAAAATCATTTGCCTGCTATCATCATCCTTCTGACGACGGTTTTGGAACCGTTGCTTACCTTATACAGATAGATGCCGGGGCTGAGGTTGCCGGGAGTAAATCCAATGGGGTTATATCCTTTACCGGAAACAAATTCGCGGGAAGCAACGCGTGCGCCAAGAATATCATACAGTTCGAACGTAATTTTTTCGTGACCTTTGCTCAGTACACCAATCTCGGTGGCTGTTGTTACGGGGTTCGGTTTGTTCTGCATCACGTTGAAGCCATACTGTCCTTCAACAGGGTCAACGCCCATGTAGGCTGAATCAATGACGACTATGCTGTAGCCTTTCAGTGCAAAGAACATGGTTGAATCGCCCAGAATGGTGGAGTGACCGGTCATGAACACATCCATGGTAAGGTTCCACAGGCCGGTATCGGCAAGAGCCGCTGTACCTGTTATCTGAATACAGCCGCGTGTTCCGCCATAGATAACACAGGAATCGCTGTTACAGCTGTACGTAAAATTGGGAGGCATGTTCAGAATATTGTCCAGCCTGATAGAATCGATGGTCACCGGAAAAATGTAGATGGTGGTGTCTGTCGGGACTTTCACCTGCAGTACCTGCACGTAAGGAACACCGGTAAAAGCAGGCGCAAAATCCTGCAGGGTGTCGGGACTCAGGAAGCTGGTATTGTTGATGTCGGGGGTGCATATCTGTGCTTTAGCAATGGGTGCAGCAAACAGACTGACGAGTGCAAAAAGTAAAAATATTTTTTTCATGATTCTGATTATTATTTTATACTTCAAAAATATCAATAATTCCGATATAAAAGTGAAGTAATCTGTAAATGTATGTGGAACGTAAAAAAAAAGCCGCCCTTGCGGGGCAGCTTTCTTTTCATGTGTGAACGAAATTATTCTTCGTCTTTAGCTTCCGGTTCAGGTGCAGCTTCGGCTTCGGGAGCTTCGGCAGTATCGATAGCTTCGGGAGCATCGGGAGTAACATCAGCGGCTATTTTAGCCTGTTTGTCGCGCTCTTTGGCTTCCAGTTTATCTTTTACTTCCTGATCCATTTCTTCTTTCAGTGCTGCAAGAACGCTGATATCGCCGAGTGTGGTTTTTTCAAGGTTGTCCTTGAGTTTTTTCACCACTTTCTTGGTTTTATTATCAATGGCTTTCTTGTCGTTCATCTCTTTGGTCTTCTCTGCTGAAACAGCATCCTGGAAGATTTTTGAGTGAGAAACGATGATTTTCTTATTCTCTTTCGAGAACTCAATCACTTTGAAATCCAGTGTTTCGTCAATGCGGATGTTGGTGTTGTCTTCTTTTATAAGATGACGTGCAGGTGCGAATCCTTCAACTCCGTAAGGAAGAGCCACGATGGCGCCTTTATCGGAAATTGAAACCACGGTACCTTTATGAATAGAATCAATCAGGAAGATGCTTTCAAACACATCCCAGGGATTTTCTTCAAGTTGTTTGTGGCCGAGGCTGAGGCGTCTGTTTTCGCTGTCCACTTCAAGAACAACTACTTCAATCTTCTCGCCTATTTTGGTGAATTCGGCAGGATGTTTGATTTTTTTCGACCAGCTTAAATCGCTGATGTGAATCAAACCGTCAACGCCTTCTTCCATTTCAACAAAGATGCCGAAATTGGTGAAGTTGCGAACAATAGCTGTATGTTTTGAGTTCACCGGGTAGCGGTCGCCAATGTTCGTCCATGGATCGGGAATAAGCTGTTTGATGCCCAGTGACATTTTGCGCTCTTCGCGGTCTAAGGTAAGGATAACGGCTTCTACTTCGTCGCCTACTTTCAGGAAATCCTGTGCAGTGCGGAGATGCTGTGACCATGACATTTCTGAAACATGGATGAGACCTTCAACACCTTTGGTGATTTCGATGAATGCGCCGTAATCGGCAATAACAACCACTTTGCCTTTAACTTTATCGCCCACTTTCAGTTCCTGATCAAGGGAATCCCATGGGTGAGATGTAAGCTGTTTGAGGCCGAGAGCGATACGTTTCTTTGCTTCATCAAAGTCAAGAATAACAACCTGAATTTTCTGATCCAGTTTAACGATTTCTTCGGGATGGTTGATACGTCCCCATGAAAGGTCGGTAATGTGGATAAGACCGTCAACACCGCCAAGGTCAACAAATACACCGTATGATGTAATGTTTTTAACGGTTCCTTCCAGAACCTGTCCTTTTTCAAGTTTGGCAATGATCTGAGCTTTCTGCTGTTCGAGTTCGTCTTCAATAAGAGCTTTATGCGAAACAACCACATTTTTATACTCGTTGTTAACTTTAACCACTTTGAATTCCATGGTTTTGCCAACAAAGATATCGTAGTCACGGATGGGTTTAACGTCGATCTGTGAACCGGGCAGGAAGGCCTCGATTCCGAATACGTCAACAATAAGACCGCCTTTGGTTCTGCATTTCACAAAACCGTTGATGATCTCGTCTTTTTCAAGAGCTTCGTTCACGCGATCCCATGCGCGGAGTAATTTTGCTTTTTTGTGTGAAAGGATAAGCTGGCCGGTGTTGTTTTCCTGGCTTTCAACATATACTTCAACTTTGTCGCCGAGTTTGAGTTCGGCATTGTAGCGGAATTCCGAAAGAGAAATAACGCCGTCTGATTTAAAGCCGATGTTAATCACCACCTCGCGGCTGTTCATGGCAACAACAGTTCCGTCAACCACCTGCTGTTCAACAATTGAACTGAGGGTTTTATCGTAAATGTCTTCCAGGTTTTTGCGTTCCGAATCGGTATACAATTCCTGATTTTTACCAAGCATATCCCAGTTAAAATCTTCCAGGGATACTTCTTTGCGTGTTGATTTCTTTTCCTTTGCGGGTTTTGCAACTTCTTCTGCAACAGGTGCTGCTACTACTTCAGGAGCAACTTCTTCTGCAGTGTTTTGTTCTTCATTGTTCATCTCAACTTCGTTGAGTTCTTGATCTTCACTCATTAGGCATGCTTTGTTTTTGTATGTCTGCCTTCGTGGCAGACAGGGGTTAGTACTCTGTAAACTATTTAATTCGGGGTGCAAAAGTAGGGATTATTTCTTAATAATAAAATGATTATGAGAAATAATATTCAGGGGACAGGGAACAGTGAATAGGGAACAATTACTAATTAGTAATTAATAATTATTAATTTGTAATTGAGGTCTTTAATCATTTATGTCAAAAATAATTCTGATATTTTCTCTCACTTCTTGAGATAGTTCTTCAGGCAGATCTCCAATTTTCCGGACGAGACGCCTGTTGTCAGCAGAACTAATCAACGGCGATTCATTAAACCGGAGATTCTATCAGACAGGCGGGGCGTCGAGCCTCGCCCGCCTGAAGCAGAACAATCTTCCGACTCATCAATACCCGGTGATTATTTTCTGTCAACTCTATTCAGGATTAATCAAAATACTGTCAACTTTTTTTAGGACGAGTCATACTGTGCAAAATAGTGATTCTGTTTTCTATTTTAGACAGGAGATAAAAAAATAGCACACCAGGCTTTCATCATCAGTCACCCTATCCCCGAGCCGGGGATAGGGCCGGGGTCAGGGGCAGACAGCTTGGGTGTCAAATTACAACGACCGTCTGTCCAGCCTTTGAAATGCCCCGATGTTATATCAGTTGGTAATTACCAATCTTTCGGTCGCGATGACCTTGTCGTCCTGTGTCAGCCGAATGAAATACATTCCGCACGGTATATTGTCACGATGCAAAGTAATTTTCTGCGCGGAAATATTTTTCATTTGTTTTACTTGCTGCCCATAAAGATTATAAATGATTAAGTCGGAGTTGGCATCAGCACTGTTCAGTTGTATTGTTGTAAAAGTACTGAATGGATTGGGATAAATAAGCATTCCATTTCCTACGGTCAGATCATCCTGAGTGGAAGCCGCATTATTTTCCATGATACTTTTTAATTGATAAAAAACATCTTTGGTAATTTTATAATGACAATAATTGCTGCTAAAACTGGCTACTCCCATAGAAAAATATTCGCTGTTGTCAGTGTAAAATAACGAACTTCCACTTTGTCCCGGAATTCCCCGGGCTTGCGGACTGTTTATTCCCAACTGGGTATTCAGATTATTAATATATCCGTAATTGTAATAAAGTGTATCTCCATTGTAATGTTTTGAAGTATCGAACGGACTTGTTACACCCGGATAGCTGAGTTTGTGAAACACTTTGCCGTTAATAAAACTTGTGTCTGAATTAAAAGCCATACCTATCCATCCAATTTGCTGTCCGATGGGCTGTCGTAATTGAAGCAAAGCAATATCGTCAAAAAACTTTTTATCATAAAACGTTTTGAACAGGTAAACTTTTTCAACCACAGATGTAGGTAATGACGGCTGAATTGATGCATTGTCGTATGCCGGAGCTATTAAAATGCTGTCATATCCAAAAATCTGGTCCGTGTAGTTATACGCGCAATGTCCGGCTGTAAGAACAAAATTTTCCCCGACCATCATTCCTGAACAACAGCCTGACAAGACACCATTTTTGTAATAGAATAACCGGGTGGCTGTCCTGATGGGATAATCGGTTACGTTGAAAAAAAGTTCTGCTCTGGCAAGGTCGCTGAATGAAGAATTACTAAAAAGGTTTGTTGTTGGAGGCGATAAATCCAGAGAAACCTGGTTCCCCAAAGATCCAATAGCTGATTCCGTCTTGTTGAATGTTAGTGTGGGATTAACCCATACAGGTAAAACCGTGTCGATGGTTACGGTGTTTATGTTATAAACGATTATGGTATCCGGTTGAGCAAATGCTTGATCAACGGCCAAAGTCAACAGCAAAGCTGTCAGGATTAATGAATGTTTTTTCATAGATTTTTTTTTGAATGTGCCGTCTAAAAACTGAGAAAGAACCTGTCAGTAAATGAACAGCTTATAAAATGTTGTTTGTTTATTTATCCTAATAAAATGTTAAAACGGCACTTGCTTCAAAATATTGTAAAGGCGAAATCTTTTTTTTGAATTGTGGCGAGGGTACTCAGTTCTACTGAATTGCCTGGGAATTGTTGCATCTGATGGAATGCTGCCGCCAAAATATCACCCGCTATTCTCATCCTCCTTAAACATATACGTTATTCAAATACCAAATAAAAATTTTAGATTGTAAATGTTAAATTTTAAATTAATAAAAAAAGAAATTAATTTATTTATTCCAGAACGCACAAAGGTTTGAACAATTTAAAATGAAAAATTTACAATTAGTGCTTTAAGCTGAAAAAGAAAATTGCAGTGTGCAAACTTTGCCAAATCAGTCACCCTATCACAGAGAGGTCAGTGGCTGACAACCTGCCCCTATCCCTAAGTCCTCCCGATAAATCGGGAGGACTTGATATGGTGCAAAACAATAATTCTGTTTTCTATTGTTTCATTGAAAAAGAAAAATTATACATGCACCAGGCTTTCATAATCAGTCACCCTATCCCCGGACCGGGGATAGGGCCGGGGTCAGGGGCAGACAGCCTCCAAATCTACACAGCCTCTCTTCAACTCCACACAGCCTCTCTTCAAACAAAACCTGACAGGGTAAAAACAAAACCTGACAAGGTAAAAGTAAAACCTGACAAGGTAAAAACAAAACCTGACAGGGTACAAACCTACACTGCCTCTCTTCAACTCCACACAGCCTTTCTTCAAACAAAACCTGACAGGGTAAAAGTAAAACCTGACAGGGTAAAAACAAAACCTGACAGGGTACAAACCAAACTATGCTTACTTCAAACCTACACAGCCTTGCTTCAAACCCGCAATGACGATATTCATATTTTTAAATTTAAAATCTATAATTTATCATTTAAAATTCTTTTACAAACCAGAAGTTTGGGAATCATGCCTATGTCGCTACTATACAAATTATTGATTATTTTTGTACCAATCAATAATTGTACAGCCATGCTACGTAAGTTATTCTGCATCGTATTTGTATTTACTTCACTCCTTTCATTCGGTCAGGGTGTCGGAATCAATAATAACGGTTTACCTGCAACACCCTCTGCCCTGCTCGACGTGAGCGATACCACACGCGGAGTGCTTGTTCCGCGCATGACAAACGCCCAGAGAAACAACATCGTTAATCCGGCAAACGGACTATTAATTTTCAATACCAACACCTATTGTTTCAACTTTTTCAGGAACGGAAACTGGTACGAACTCTGCGGAAACTGCATAGGACCGTCAACGCCCACCGCCGGAAGCAACAGTCCCATCTGTGCCGGAAACACCCTTAACCTCACTGCCACCACCATCCCCAACGCTACGTATTCGTGGAGCGGTCCGCAGGGATTCACATCCACGGCACAAAATCCTGTCATCGCCAACGCTCAGGCATCGCAGTCGGGAACCTACTCGGTAACCGCCACCATTAACGGTTGCATGTCGGCAGCAGGTACGGTAACGGTAACGGTCAACAGCGTGCCCTCGGCAACCTTCACGTTTACACCTTCCAGTCCCAATATTGGTGCGCAGGTAACCTTTACGCCCACACTCAGCGGCGCCACCTACTCATGGACGTTCGCAAGCGGAACACCGGCTACCAGTACTGCCCAAAACCCTGTTGTTACATGGGCTTCTGCCGGCACCTATGCGGTTGGCCTGACGGTAACTTCCGGCGGCTGCAGCGCATCATCTTCTTCAAATATTGTTGTTTCATCAGCACCTGTCAATGTGCGTGCATTCATTACCAGCACAAAATACGATGGCAACTTAGGCGGACTCACGGGTGCCGATGCCAAATGCCAGGCAAGAGCTGTGGCTGCCGGCCTCACCGGAACATGGAAAGCCTGGCTCAGCGATGGCTCCACCAGCGCCGCCTCCAGACTCACCCATCCTACAGGACAAATAACCACCGTTAACGGGATTGTAATTGCCAACGACTGGGCAAGCCTGCTTGCACTGGTTGTTCATAATTTAAATTACAATGAATTCGGAGCCTTTGTCGGGCCTGAATCGGGTGGCAGCGCACACAGCTGCAGCTGGGCAGGCGGCTACTTCCTGTTTGCATGGACCAATACCAGCACCGCCAGCGGAACAGTTGGCAACATCTGGGGAACAAACCACTGCAATAACTGGTCGTCCAATTCTTCCGGATTATTCGGAGCTACCGATTACATATATAATGTAACATCCAACTTCACTTACAATTTCGGCGAAACCTGCTGGGACTGCTATATGATGAACCGCCTCGAATGCTTTGAGCAGTAAGAGTTATTAATCAGCATTTATCACGTAATAATTGAATGGAGAAGGTTCCGGCGGCGCAGCAGTTCAAGCTGCATATCATCGTATTTATTCTTGGTTTTACCGCTATCCTTGGTAAGCTGATTCACATACCTGCCATTCAGCTGGTGTGGTATCGTACGTTTATTGCCTGTTGTGCATTGTTCATTATACTCCTTGCCGGGAAGGTAAAATTGCGTCTTCCGATTGTTGACCTTGCAAAGTTAGCCGGCATCGGGCTCATTGTAGCAACCCACTGGATCTGTTTTTTTCATGCCATCAAAGTGTCGAATGTATCGGTTACGCTGGGAATTTTATCTACCACCACCCTGTTCACCAGTTTTCTTGAACCGCTGATAAGCAAAAAGAAGATTTCTCTTATTGAAGTATTTATCGGCTTGCTCATTATAGCGGGCATCTATATTATTTTCCGTTTCGAGACGCGCTATGTGGCAGGAATTATTTTCAGTTTACTTGCAGCCTTTTTCGCTAGTCTGTTCAGCGTTCTCAACAAGAGCATCGCACTCAAATACGACACCAACAATACCGCCTTCTGGGAAATGCTGGCAGGCTTTGCAGGCATTACAATTTTCATGTTCGCTTCGGGCGAAATGGAAGTGGCAAAACTTACGCTTTCGCTGAGTGATATTCTGTTCCTGCTCATTCTTGGCGTGGTATGCACAGCCTTTGCTTTTGCCGCCACCATCAGACTCATGCAAAAGCTTTCGGCCTACTATATAGTACTTGCCATTAACCTTGAACCAATCTACGGCATTCTGCTTGCCTGGTTCATCTTTGGCGAATCGGAACACATGACTGCCGGATTCTATACCGGAGCCGCCATCATTCTCTTATCGGTGTTCTTCTATCCCATCCTTAAACGAAGAATCACCCGCGCTAATAATGTTAATTAATTAATTGCTTGACGCGCCTCATAAAAATTTCTTACATAAAACAAGGGAATCATTAATACCTATTTCCGAAGGAAAGCCATTTTCCGGCAGCGTTAGAGGAAAAGGTTGCAAGGAAGAATTGCCCGTATCAACAATCAATATAAAAAAAAGAGGCTGCCCGAACAGGACAGCCTCTTTTAAATCTTGCAGAACAATTCCTAATTCACCACAATCTTCTTCAGCATCCTCTTTCCCCCATTACTTACTTCCACAAAATAAATTCCGTTGGAATAAGTGTTCAGGTTCAGTGAATATTTCTGTGCTGTGGTCACATCGGTAAAAACAAGCTGACCGCTGTTGTTGTATAATTTTATCAGGTTGAATGTTCCGTCGAGGTCAATATTCATAATGTCGTTCACCGGATTCGGATAGGCGTTCAACACGTCCATGCTTATTTCACCGATATCGCTGCCTGTTTCCATTGTTACATCATCAACATACAATGTAGTTCCGAGCTGGGGAGCTTTACCGGCAGAGGAGAACATAACGATATTGATGGTGTCGGGAGTTCCGGGAAGTGAATACGTAATGGGAACTTCGAACAGTGTCCAGGCCGGAGTTGCCGTAGTAGTTGTAAATGTACCTAAACCAATGGTATCGTGTGCAAGATAGCAGCAAGCGCTGATAGACATGGTATCGTTTACATTGTTCTCATACTTGAAATAGCCCTTTACTTTGGCCGGTTTCATGGAAATGGGAACACCGCCGGTGAAGAAAGGTGTCATGGTGCTGATATTGAATCCGGGAACACCGTAATTGCAGAAACCGGTTGTGGGTACGCTCACAATGGGTGCGGGCTGTGTTGTCATTTTCCCTGCAAATCCTGAGTGACCGATAGCCTCTTTATATAATGTATAGAAAGTAATCGGAGGCATGGTCATGGTAATGGTACCGGTCCAGCTCACTGCGGTGGAGTCATTGGTCCAGTTCTCGAAATCTCCGTTGGGAAGCATCTGTGCAAATGCAGCAGAGGTAAACAGGCAAAACGCGCCGATAAGGGTTAACAGATTTTTTTTCATATCAATTTAATGTTAGTGGTTTTAAATTATTGTGTCTGCAAAAGTATCAAAAATAATCTCATAAAAACAAAAGAGCCGCCATATGTATGATGGCAGCTCTCGTAGTCAATCAACAGTAGTTATTTCAGCAACGTTACGTGACCTATTTCTTTATACCTTTTGCCGTCGGCAGCGGTAAAATAAATCAGCCATACGTAAACATCTTCCTGGCAATATTTCCCGAGGTGGTTTCCATCCCAGCCTTTCGAAAGGTCTGATGTTTCATAGATTTGTTTGCCCCAGCGGTCATAAATACGCATGATATAGCTGTCGGGCTCAATGCCTGAAATAAAGGGCGTGAAAACATCATTGAGTCTGTTGCCGTTCGGTGTAAACGCATTGGGAACAAAAATGATTAATTCAGGATATACAACAATTGTATGCTTTACTGTATCTGAGCATCCCATCGGGCTCGTAACAATGAGTATTACCTCATAGGTTCCGGGCTCTGAATATATATGAACGGGGTTCTGCATTTCGGATGAGCTGTCCCACTGTGATACCGGGTCACCAAAGTTCCATTCCCAGGCAACAGCATTGGTTGACTCATCGGTAAACTGCACTGACGGGTCATTCATATAAACCTGTTTCGGATTCGCATCGAACTCCGCATGCGGCCATGGATAAGAAGTAATCTGCATGGTGCCTGTTCCTTTACAGCCATTGGTAAGATCAACGCTGAGCAAAACATCATACGTACCTTGCTGGTTGAATGTATGAATCGGATTCAGTGAATCGGCTACATTATAATTACCGGACTGTATGTCGTCAAAATTCCATACCCATGATGAATCAACCACATCAGAACCGGGAACATAATTGAACTGCACTTCAAGCGGCGTGCATCCTTCAAGTGGTTCGGCGGTGAAGCCTATGCCTGAGTTGCCTGCCACCGTTACGGTAATTGTTCCGCTTGCGGTGCAATTGGCACCCGTACTGGCACTCACGGTATAAGTGGTAGTGGCTGCAGGCGATGCAGTAACAAGTGCACCGGTAGTAGCCGATAATCCCGTAGGAGGATCCCATACATAGGAGGCAGCACCTGTAGCCGTGAGCTGCACCGATTCGCCGGTACATATCGACGGGTTGGTGGGTCCCAGCACAAGACTGGCATTACTGGCAACAGTAACGGTAACAGTGGTGGAACCGGTACAACCGCTTCCGTTGTCACCATTCACAGAGTATGTTGTTGTAACGGCAGGATTCGCTGTAACAACAGCGCCGGTTGTAGCAGATAATCCGGTTGCAGGCGACCATGTATAATTGGCAGCCCCTGAAGCCGTGAGGTCAACCGAATCGCCTATACAAATCACAGGACTCGACGGGTTGACCGCGAGCGTGAGATTTGCCGCAACACTAACCGTAACGTTGGCAGTTCCGGTGCAGCCGAAGCTGGTTCCGGTAACAGTGTAGGTTGTTGTGGTGGCAGGTTGAACAGTTACAGGGTTGGTAGTACCAAGGCCATTGCTCCATAAATATGTATTTGCTCCGCCGGCAGTAAGCGTCGACGAACCACCTGTGCACAGTGATGCAGGATTTGCGGAAGCAGTAACGGTTGGTACCGGATGCACAACTACGGTATGTGTAACTGTTGTCGTACAGGGAACATTGCTGATAATAACAAGAGTTACATTATAAGAACCGGGAGCGGCATAGGTGTGAGTAGGATTCACACTGGTGCTTGTTCCTCCATCGCCGAAAGACCAACCCCAGTTTGTAATCTGACCTGAAACCGAGGTCGAACTGTCGTGAAAAACCATGGGTGAACCAATACAAACGTCGGTCCAGCCAAACTCAGGAATATCGCTTTGCGGAGTAATGGGCGACATATTGTCCATCAGCAGGTACTGCCCATCGGTACAACCAAGGCTGTGAATGAGGAATAAGATATGATTCCAGTTCTGAGTCGGTGTAAACGTAAGGTTGTATGTTTGCCAGTTAAAGTTAGTAACACTGGCTGATGACCACAGAAGCTCGGACATATCGCATCCGCTGTTAACACCCGACATGCCGCCCCATAGGTCAAGCTGAACACAGTTGGGTGGAATCAGGATTCCGGTTGCAGGGTCGGCCGAAGCGGGAACTGCCAGGTCGATGGTGAAATTGTAGGTAGTACCTGCAATCATCGGTGAACTCAGCGTCTGCCCTGCTCCTTCAATCCAGTTAATACTAGGTGCACTGACCAGACCTATATACGAACTTCCGTTCGAAGGAGGCAGTGTTATTCCCCAGGAGCCGGGTTGCGTATCGGGTGTAACCCCGGGCATACATATATCCCACGATGGTGGTGTAACGTGAGGTGCAGGAGTTCCTTCGAACGAAGGATTGGCAACGGTGAGTACCGTGCCACCGCACTGGGCAAACAGCTGCCCCAGAAAAACGGCCTGCAATACGATTAATGCAAAAACTCTCCTCATTATGTTATTTATTATGTTGATTTTACTCAATTATCTTATTAAAGTTACAGTTCCATTTAATTTATATACCACACCATCAAGACCGGTAGCTTCAATTATGTAGTAATATACTCCGTCTGCGGCATCACCACCGCTTTTTTCAACTCCGTTCCAGCCTTCAGCAGGATTGGTACCTTCATACACTAATTTTCCCCAGCGGTTATAGATAACACAGGAATAGGTACCAATGGCAACAGATTCCGGTTTAAAAAGGTCATTGTGGCTATCGCCATTGGGTGTAAACACATTCGGTACTACCAGCGAAGAGGGCAGAATTGCGATGATATCAACAAAGAAGGTGTCGACACAGAAATCAGGTGCACCGCTGCTGATTATTAATTTAACGGTGTAAGTTCCGATGTTAGGATAAACATGAACCGGATTTTGAATTGTTGAAGTACCGCCGTCGCCAAATGTCCATGAAAACTGCGATGCACCGGTTCCTAAAAACGTGAAGTTAACGCTCAGCGGAATGCTGCCGGTTATTGGGCTTGCGCCAAAAGTTGCGTCAACCAATGTACTGGTACCAACATGTGAAGTACTGTTGAGTGCGCAGTTATTTGCATCTGTAACGGTCACACTATAACTTCCATCGCAAAGTGAAGTAGCCGCAGGTGTCGTTTGCAGGTTGTTCCAATGGTATGTATAAGGAGGCACACCACCATATACATCAGCTTCAACTTTACCGTTGCAACTGTATACACAACTCTCATCAGTCGGATTCAGAAGCAGTGAAAGCGCTGTTGGCTCAGTAATAGTCACGGTATCGAGTGCAGTGCAGTTATTTCCATCAGTAACGGTAATAATATAGGTACCGGCGGCAAGCCCATTGGCAGTTGATCCGCTTCCTCCGTAAGGAATCCAGTTATAGGAATAAGGTGCAGTACCTCCTGCGGCAGTTATCACTGCACTTCCGGTACTGTCGCCGTTGCAGAGCACATTTACACTGTTGGTAATCGCCGCAGTTAACAGCGTTGGTTCTGTAATGGTGAGTGTATCAACAACCACACAACCTGCAGAATCTGTTACTGTAACTGTATAGGTTCCTGCGTCAAGGCTGCTGATATTGGCACCGCTTCCGCCACCCGACCAATTATATGTATATGGAGAAAGACCATTGAGTGCTGTAACCGTTCCGCTCCCATCGGCGCCACCAAAACAGCTTACATTATCAATAACTGTTGCATTGGCCTGTAGCTGGGATATTGTAATAGGTGCCGTGAAGGTTGCTGAATGGCAGCTATCTGATGATACTACCGTTAGCGTAACATTATATTGACCGGGATTATAATAGGTATGCGCCGGGTTTTGTGCAGTACTGCTTCCTCCGTCACCAAAGGTCCAGTGCCAATTACTGACTGTACCGCCGTTGCCGTTCGAGCCATCCGTAAAGCTCACCGACGAACCGACACAACCAACGGGAGGTGTGAAATTCGCGACGGGAATCGGATAAACATGAACCAAATGTGTAACTGAAGTGGTACAAGGAACATCGCTGTAGATTTCGAGCGTAACGCTGTAAGTTCCGGGTGCTGCATACGTATGATTCGGATCCTGAGAAACGCTTGAATCGCCATCACCAAAATGCCAGTTCCAGTTTGTAATAATTCCCGACGGAGAAGCAGAGGAATCGGTAAATTGCACTAAATCGCCATTGCATACATTATTAAAACCGAATTCAGGAATATCAGTCATTGGGACCAGTGGTGTCATATTATCAACCATGATATAAGGTCCATCGGTACAACCCAGACTTTGAATCCGAAATAAAATATGGTTCCAGTTCTGAGTCGGAGTAAAGGTAATGGGGAATGTAACCCATGTAAGATTGGTTACATTGCCCGACTGCCATAAAAGTTCGGCAGCATCGCACCCGCCGTTAATCCCGGCAGTACCTCCAAAAAGTTGCAGTTCCACGCAGCCGGGAATAATTCCGTATCCATATACGTTGGTGGTAGCCAGATCTATCGTGAAATTATAAGTTGTACCGGCAATCATGGGTGAACTGAGTGTTTGCCCGGCACCTTCCTGCCAGTTTGAGCTTGACTGATGAACCAGACCAAGGTATGAATTACCGTTTGAGGGTGGTAATGTAATTCCCCATGAACCCGGCTGAGTATCGGGGGTAACACCGGGCATGCATATATCCCAGCCCGGAGGGGTAATATGGGGAGCCTGGGGTCCTTCAAATGACGGATTGTTCACAGTAAGAACGGTCCCTCCACACTGCGCCATTGCCATGTTCGCAGATAAAAATACGCAGGTAGATAAGCAAAATAATCTATAAAAAAAGACACTAATTTTCACGTCGGGAGCTATTTGCAACAATAAGCGAAAGACTATTTATTATTTTTCCGGTTCAGACAGTACTTTGGTATCACCATCAATTAGAATGGTGGAATATCCCAAATTAATAAGAGCCTGTTTGAAATCTTTGACTTTTGCCTCGGGGACAAGAGTAACGGTTGCCTGAAAATCGGCAGCAACGGTAGCAATTACATTCACTAACCTGACGCTGGGCTGTTTGGCAAGATTTGCTTTGAAAGCATCTATTTCGGTTCCGTTTTGAACGCCCGAAATGCTGAATTCAAAAACCTTTTCATTCATGGCATCCAACTTAAAGAGTTTCCCCTCTGTCTTCTGAAATGAAAGTGTAAGCAAATGATTATTGGTTTGTGCTGAAAGGCTTCCTGCAAATGCGAATATCATACAGGCAATGATAGCTCCGGCGAATCTGGTTTTAAGAAAGGTATTCATCATTTTATCGTTAATTGTTTTATTAATATTAATAGAAAGAAACGCTCAATTTAATAAATTACATATTCACTTTTTTCAGACGTGTCAATTGTGGTATTGGTTGCCTCTGGGGTGCTAATTCTTTTATTTAATTACTAACAGCAGTTGGTTTACAAGTATGAAAACAAAATCAAACATTTTTATTCTAAAAAAGAAACCGTCGTGAATCAGACGGCTTCCGGTTCAGGTGAGGTTGCCCTCTCCTATTTCTTTTCAAGTTTTTCCAGTCGTTCGTTTAATGCGGCATTCGATTTACTAAGCTCATCAATCAAAGTTTTGAGGTTTGCAACTTCTTTGTCTTTTTCAAGCAACATTTGTTGATGTTTCTGAACTTCTTTAAGAAGCAGGATTGAGAGTGCGGGGTACTTCACCGCATCGGGAATCAGGGCATCGGAAGTACTGCCTTTCACAACATCTTTTTCGTGAGCCCATTCAACCAATTCAGGAATTACCAATGCCACTTCTTCAGCAATCAGGCCAAAGAATCTGCCCTTTTCACCATTAGAGTTATATGAAACAGGCCTCAGCTTATATATATTCTCTGTGTTGATTTCAAGGTCGGTAATATTATTTTTGTAGCGTGCCGAAGAGGCAGACCTCATAATACGGCCGGCGGCGTCAACATAAAGATTTGCAGGATTGGCGGTAATGGCATTGAAAGCGCCCATACAATAAAAGAAGGTAATGGTATTATCGCCCAAACGCACCTCATTGCTATTCATGGCTTTTGCGTTTGAACCGATTACTGAAACATTGCTCAGACTGCTGTCATTCACATTTGCATTATAGCCAATAGCGGTATTGTCATGTCCGTACACCACACCAAAAAGTGCGTTGTAGCCGGCTGCGGTATTATTATATCCGGTGGTGTTATTCTTCAACGCCGAACCCCCGGTTGCGGTATTCTTAGAGCCTGTGGTATTGAAATAGAGTGATAAAGCTCCAACGCCGGTATTATTACTAGCCGTTGTATTCTCGTAAAGAGAATTATGACCTACCGCTGTATTAAGTGAGCCGGTGGTTGTGCGATACAGTGTCCAGGTTCCCATACCGGTATTCTGCATACCGGTCGTATTATGGTATAAGGATGCACTTCCCGTACCTGTGTTTTCAGTACCTGTTGTATTTGAATAAAGTGTCCATGCACCCAAAGCGGTATTTACATAACCGGTAGTATTGACATAAAGGGCACCATAGCCAGCCGCAGTGTTCTGGTTTCCCGTAGTATTATAATAAAGTGTATTATAGCCCTGCGCTGTGTTGGAGCCGCCGGTGGTATTTGTATAGAGCGAATAGGCACCAAAGGCTGCATTATTATTTCCTGATGTGTTCGAATACATTGCCTTGGTTCCGGTAGCAGTATTATTGTAGCCTATATTATTCGAATACATGGCATTTGCACCTGTTGCAGTATTGTTTGAGCCGGTTGTATTTGCAAACATTGCAGCCTTGCCTACCGCGGTTCCAAAGGAGCCGGTAGTATTATTCCAGTAAGCGGCATCGTCGCCGACAAAAAGATTATTGCTTCCTTTAATGGTAAGAACGCAATGATTATTTATCATGTAAACGCTGTCGTTTGCAACATTAATATTTCCGGTAACATCAAGCCTTTGACTGGGGCTGGTATTGCCAATTCCTACTTTTCCGAAGTTAGTTTCAAATACCGGTGCAACAGTACATGTTCCTGTTGTGCCGTTGGATTTAAAAAGATAATTTACGCTGGCGCAACCAACGGGACCTGAAGGACCGGTTACACCGGCGGGACCTGTTGTTCCATTAACACCGGCTGTTCCGGCGGGACCTGTAACACCTGTAGCACCTTTCAATCCGGTTGGGCCTGTTATCCCTGCGGCTCCGGCAACACCGGCAGCACCGGTCGGGCCGGTCGGACCGGGAAGACCAGCTCCTGTGGGACCTGTTACACCTATTGCACCATTTGCTCCGGCAGGGCCGGCAGGGCCTGTCGGACCCGGAAGACCTGCACCTGTAGGTCCGGTTACACCATTAGCGCCGCTTGCGCCGGCAGGACCGGCAGGGCCTGTTGGACCCGGAAGACCTGCACCGGTGGGACCGGTAGGACCTTGTGCTCCATTCGTTCCATTAGTACCATTAGCGCCATTAGCTCCATTAGCTCCGTTTGCACCGGCAGGTCCCTGAGGACCCATCGGACCCTGGGGTCCCTGAGGACCGGTTGGTCCCGTGACTCCGCTACCGCCACTACCGCCTGTACACATGGATACCCATGACGGAATGGTTGCATCATAAAAAAAGACACATTTATTGTCCGTATCATATACCATTAATCCGTTAGCCGGTAACGGAATGCTCAAGCGTTGTACAGAGGTCATTCTTGGGATAAGCAGCCCTTTTGATTTCGAATCAATATCAAGAGCGGAGGATGGATCGGGCAGTGCACCGGTTGCATTAATACCTACATTTTGCTGAGCATTAGCTGAATGAGGTATAATAGCTTGCACTGAGACAATAAATATAATCAGTGCTGTTAGTTTATAAAGTGTTCTAAACATGACTAAAGTGTTTGATTTTTTTGTATTTAATTTTAATTGCAACGCAAATATAGGCATTTCATTTATCAGGTAAAGCACCCGAATAATAATATAATTAACAAGATTAGTAACATAAAGGTTGCCGCTACGAAATAATTTTTATTCACATTTAAATTGTCAACGGCTCCAAAGATTGTCAATATTGTCGGTGATGTAAGTGTACGACAGCACCCTAAGCCAGAGCTCAAGTTGAGTAAGTTCCGCGTCCGTGGCGGCTTTTGAAAAGTTTACCGGGCAATTGAGGCTTGCCCCCGAAGGTGTTGTCACAAGCAGAGGCGTATTTTTATCGTCATAAGAAAAATTAAAATTGCGGGATTCAACGGTAATAGTTTTCAACAGATTATCCGTAATAATAACGTCGGCGCAGCGTCCGGAAATTTCGCATATTTTTAGCAAGTTGCCTTTAATATCATAGCTATACTTGTAGATTTCTTTATTTTTAAACAACGTATCAATCCGGTGGTGTGCTTCATTAAAGATTTGAATGCATGAATCCTTATCATTAATTATCAGCGACAGCCGCCATACCCAGGACGTTCCAATGGCATCTGTTTTCAAACTGTACCAGCGTGATTCTTTACTTGTAATGCTATCTTTTTTGTTTCGCTGAATGACCACAGAGCCATATTCGGTATCCGATACGCTGGGATATTGATATTCGGTACTGGTGCTGTCGCGGTAAATTACTTTGGTGGCAAAGCCCGATTTATTGTATTCTATTGCCATGCGCTGACCGTCCGTATATATAATCGAGGTCATGTTGCTGTTACCGTCGTACTCATATCTATAAATGTGGGCTCCGATATCGCAGCTGTAAGTAAGATTATTTTTCTGGTCATATTCATATTTTGCGACCCTGTTTTTCTGATCAGCAACCTGAATAATCCTTCCGTTTTTATTGACATCAATTAGAAGAAAGTTGCCGCTGTTGTCACTTATTTTTTTAATAAAAAGTGAATCGCTGAATTCAAAGTTCAAGCTGTTCCCCTTGGCATCTTCAATTTTTATCAGTTTCCCCGCAAGGTTAAAAAACTCTGTGTTCCCGTTGGAATTTGACCGGTTGAATCCTTCGGCAGTAGCAACAATATATTCAAAACCGCCACAACCGCAGCTTGAATACAGCTTTGTACCGGGTGCAATCACACGATTTCTGACCATTCCCTTGTTCAGATATTTTTTCCAGTACGTGTGACGCACCTCCTGGTCATTGAGCAGCCTGGATTTCATTTTTAAAATCTCATCGGGAGTAGTTAACCTGCCTTCTGTTTTCATAGCTGTTACCAATTCATCAATGGCAACAGAGATATCCTGCATATCCCATTCTTTGGGCTTTTGCACATCCCGTTTTCCGCTGCCGTTGTTAAACATAAGCACGCCGCCACCCGGCAGGGTTATAAGGTAAGTTTCGTAATCGCTCCCCCATCCTACTCCAAACCAGCCTATATCAGCAATCTTTGAATTATAGGTTCTGGAAATTTGAAGCTTCATTGGGGAATTGCTGAACACAAAATCCATATAGCCGACATAGAAATTTCCGTTTTTAGGATTTACAGCGGCAAAGCAAAACACATTGAACAATAGAAATAATGGCAGAATTAATATTAGCAGTTTACGTTTCATACCACACTATTTATTGCATAATTGTGACAGGGATTCAATCAATTTCAATGTTTTGGGACTGTACATAGTTTTAAGCCACGTTTGATTCAGGTATTGAGGGTTTTCAATTTTTTCTTTCTTAAACAACAGGATTGCAGCGTCAGTATTTCCTTGCTGATACAGCGCCAGTGCCTTACCAAGATACGACGGAAAAGGGTCATTCGCCATCAGTACGTCATAAATATTAATTGCCTCGGCAGGCTTATTTAAATCAAGAAGAATTCGGGCATACAGAGCATTTACAGATTCCTTAATGAGCAAAGACAAGGTTCCCGATGATTGCAGCGGTTCAATATATTTCATTGCATCTTCAGGTTTATCGGTTAGATAATAAACATGCGCAATGCCAATGGCAGTGTTCACATTGCCGGGGTCCAGCTCTAATGCAGTATTATAGGCATTCACAACAGTTTTAAGTTTCTGTTTTCCCGAAGCAGTTTGATCACTCAGGGCGTCGAGAGCCAGCGAATCGGCGCGGCTTTTTAAAAGGTAAGCAAACTCGACTGACTTGTGCTTGTAAGGATTGAGTTGTTGTGCTTCCAAAAAATATTGTTTTGCCGATTGGAAATTCCCCTGTTTCAGAAAAATATAGGCAAGTGAAGAATAGCCGTATGAATAGAACGAATCGACCTCAATACTTTTCCGGTACCAACGAATGGCAGAATCAGTGGTATTTTGTCTAAAGTAGAAATTGGCAAGACGATAATACAGCAAAGGCGAATCGGGAAAAATAAAAGCGGCATCACGATAGAGTTTTTCCGCGTCAGCCGGGCGATTCAGCTGTTCATAGAATTCACCGAGTTTAAGATAACTGCTGAGAAAAAGCGGGTCTTTTTCTATGGAAGTTTTGAAGATTTTTTCAGCGCCGGTATATTCTTTTCGGTTCCAGGAATTAATGCCCATCAGATACAACGACCTGGCAGAGCCTTTGCATTTTGACATACACTGCTTCATTATTTTCTCTGAAGCAGCAATATCGCCGGTGCTCAAATAATAACTGCTTAAATTATAATAGGCATCTTCATTGTACGGATCAAGCTCAATGGCTTTTCTGAAAAGGGCCTCAGACAAATGATAAACAGGCAGGGTGACATCGAAACCTTTGTAGAAATTTCCCAATGAATTATAGTATTCTGCAAAAAACGGTTCCAGTGAAATGGCTTTTAAATAATAATTTTCGGCGACTTTAAGTGAATCGATGAATGTGCTGTAATAGTCACCTAATTTGATATTGACATCAGCATACAGCGTATCCATGATCTTTGCTTCCATAAAATATTTTTTGGCATCGGCCAACCGCCCCTGATCTTTGGCGAGTGTACCCAGATTCATAACAGGTACAGGGTCGCCGGGTTGCAGGCGAATTGCTTTTTGCCACAGCAAGCGGCAGTTCTCGTATTTCCCCTGATCAAAATACAGACAGCCGAGGTTATTGTAGCCCCACGAAAAAGTACTGTCGGAAAGTACAAGACCACGAAAAATATTTTCCGACTGCGCCCACATTCTTCTGCTGCTATATACCAAACCCAGATTGCTCTTTGGATAAGTCCACCGGGGAGCGCGCTCAATAGCTTTTTTAAGACTTGTTTCAGCAACAGCATAATGACCGTTGAGCAGATAGAGTTTTCCTAATGCATTGTATGAATACGCAGCATTTTTATCCAGTTTATTCGATTTTTTCAGTTTCTTTTCTGCCGTTTTGTATTCTGGCCTGTTTTCGGCACGAATTATAGCCATGGCTTCGAGGAAGAGCTTTTTGGGAAGCATTGTTTTTATAAGCGCCGTTTTGGTGATGAATAATTCGCGGGCAACTCCAATTTCCCGTGCGGCTTTCTCGAATTGTGCTGCCGGCGGCATATTCCCGCTACCGCTGAGATAAATATCAAGAACTTTTTGCGCACTATTATCCAAAGCCACAAAGAGACTTCCTTTCGCTTTGCGTATGGTCTTTTTATCGGCCTGAGAATTTTGCAAGTCTTTATAGTAAGAATAGGCGCATGCATCAGCCGGTTCAAGCAAACGGTCTGAATGCAGGCATGACATAAATGCAAGAATAATTTTATTCACAGCCGTATCTGCCGAAAATACAGGATTGCCAGTAGCACGCGAAGCCAGTAATGATTCGACGTTCATTTGCTTATCAAATTTCTCGCCGCTGACGGATGAAATTTCCGTGTTGGCATCTCCCAGAAACACCGGATTTTGTTTCTTGGCCGTTGCCATGCGTACCGATTTTTTTACATAGAATTCCAGCTCAGAGAAGTCAACCAGGCTGTCGCCCATTTCGTCGGCGGCACCTGCCATTCCATCAATAAGAAAATAAGTAAAAGCGCCATGGCCGCCTCCCCATTGCGGATCTTCATAGGATGACTCGTTGGCCTGGCATGATGCGATGCGTGAAATTTTGTCCCATTTTTCAGACAGTACGCGGGCAGTAGCATATGCACCGGTTTGTGAAGTAGCATATTTTCCCGAACGGCAGGCATCGGTTACTAAAAGAACCGAAATATTTTTTTCAAGACCTGAAGCTATCAGTTTATGTAAATCCATCATGCTGACGGCATCTGAGATTGAATAATCGGCATCTGTAGAAGCGCCGTGACAAAGCAGGAATGCATCGTCAATGCGTTTCGCCGAATCGCTGAACACATCGCCATGACCGGCAAAATAAATAATCAGGCGGTCGCCGCCGGACGATTCATCTATAAGTTCTGAAATAGTTTCTTTGATTTGCACCGCGCTTGCTTCGGCATTCAGGATAAGACGGATATTTTCGTTGTCTTTTGCCGGATACAGACGTTTAAGAAGGGCATAAAATAGCAGTGCATCATCGTCGGCAAATTGCAGCTGGCGGTTTTCAGGAAGATTCGGATATTCGGAAACACCGACCACAACGGCGCGTGTAAAACCAGACTTTTCCTTATCCTTATTAACAATAATGCCTCTTCCTGTTTGAGCAACGAGCATCAACGGCATAAACGCAATCAGGCAAAAGATGAAAACGACGATTTTGCTAAAAGACGTTCTGCCCCCGAACTGTTGCATAAAAACACTATTAGTTTGTGCTTTATAAAGGTAATAAGTAAAAAGTAATTCCCCGAAACTCATCAGGACTTCAAAATTATTAAAAAAAGCCAACAATAGCTACAATAAGAAAAGGTTGCCCTTTTGAGACAACCTTTCCTTAAATCATTATACAATATATTTTTCTGTTGCCGGGGTCATAACGCCCGGGCAGCCTGTTACAGCTGGCTCAACAGTTCGGTTGCTTTTTCTCCGTCGTAGGGGTTAGATTTAGCAATAGTTGTAAGTATATCCTTGGCATCAGTTTCTTCGCCTACCTTAAGATAACACAATGCAAGGAACCATTGTGCATCAGCAGCGAGGTTGGTCTGACCGGCATTAGCTACAGCCGTGAAATCAGCAATAGCGTTCATGTGGTCGTTGGTTTGCATGTAAGCAAGGCCTCTGTAAAAAATAGAAGCGGTGTAGTTCTGGTCGCCGGCCTGCACATTGCTGAGCGCTGAAATAGCTCCACCGAAATCTTTAGCGGTAAAGAGGTCCATCCCGTTCGCAAAGGATGTATTCTCTACCACACCGTCTCTCTGTGTCATGTCGGCCTGATAACCTGTGTTGTACTTTTCATACAACTGATCGTTCTTGGGCATTCTGTTACCGTTCAGCACCATAATTGCTGATGCAACGATTAACAGCGCAAGAGTGGCAAACATTGCCAGCTTAACCTTGCCCGAGCGTGGTGCAGGTCTCCCCCTGTCACGCATTGCTGTTTTAGTTTTCATTTTAGTTGAATTTAGTTAGTAAACGTTTAAATTATTTAGTGATTTGCTTATTTTCTGATTTCAAATCAAGCGGTGTTACGCAGAATTTCACACAAAGTTACATATTTCGTCGACAAACACTAATAATTAGTCGATGAAATTATTAAGGACTGATTAGGAATTTTCGGATTAGGAAATATAATAACTCTAATTTACAGCTACTTAGAAGTATAATTATGGGCTATTATCAGCAAAAAAGTTATTAACATAGGATTAGAATATTAACTAATCATGAATAATTAATAATTAAAAATGGATTAATTATGGACGGTTTCGAGTAGAAAAAAGATGATTTCCTGGCCTATTGCCTTTACAATTTTGCACTAAATACCTTGCTTTGCTTATTCATAAACGGGAAATATTTTTTTCACTTTGACCAATTCCTGAATAAAAAAAGATATTTTTATAGGATAATAACCAACTATAATTATTCCTTATGAGAAAAGCCTTACTCCTCTTTATTTTGGCAATTGTTTTCTTTTGCAGCGAAACTCAGGCATTGTGGACCAATAAAACCATGATGTTTGGCGGTATCTCAAGAAGCTACCGGGTATATCAATCGGTGAACTACAACGCATCTGTACCGGCCTCACTAATCATAGCGCTGCACGGACTGGGTGATGACATGAACAATTTTTCGGGCATCGGGCTGAACTACATTGCTGACACGGCAAATATCATCTGCATATTCCCTCAGGCAATTGTAGATCCTTTACTCGGGAGCTCTGCATGGAATTCGGGTGCAGGATATATGGGTTACACCCTCAACGCAGGTATCAATGATATCGGGTTTATAAATGCATTGATTGATACTGCTATTGCAAAATACGCCATTGATATCCATCGCGTGTATCTGTGCGGTTTCTCGATGGGCGGTTTCATGACGGAGCGTATGGCGCTGCAGTCCAATACAAGAATAGCGGCCTTTGGTTCCATGTCGGGCACCATCGGAAATATGCTTACTAATTTAAACCCGGGAAGGCATGTTCCCATCATTCATTTTCATGGCACATCTGATTCTACAGTTTATTATTCAGGTAACTTGTACGGAATGGATGCTGAAGCCCTGATAAGTTTCTGGGTGGGGAATAATGCCTGTGATACTACGCCTGTAACATTCAGTTTCCCGAATACGGCTAATGACAGTATAACCGTGGAACGCTATCAGTATTCGAGCGGCACTCTTGAATCGGAAGTATGGTTCTATAAAATGATTGGCGCAAGTCATACACTGCTCTTTCAACCTACGAATGATATCACTGAGGTGATGGAAATGTGGCAGTTCTTCAGGAGGCATACGCTGGCTACGGCCGGTATCCCGGTTCAGGCGAATCCTGAAACAGACGTGCAGATATATCCTAATCCGGCGAGTACTTTTGTAAATGTGAATCTTCCTGAAGGAAGCAATGAGCACTTCACTCTTGATATATATAATGTACAAGGTGTGAAAGTGTCATCGGAGCAGATGACCGGCACTTCCAATATTATTAATGTGAGCGACCAAGGATTTGCAAGCGGCATGTATTTTTTCAGGATATCGGGCAATGGTATGAACTGTGCTCAAAAGGTACTGATTAAAAAATAATTTCAAAAAAACATCTACTAACTAAACACATATAAAATGAAAAAACGTTTATTATTATTCACTGTTGTCCGGTAAAAGTTTGAAAGAAGCCGAAGCATAAGCCCGGCTT
>JBAXND010000020.1 GCA_037133915.1 Bacteroidota bacterium | reverse complement strand
TTAAGTTATTAACAATCTGATGTTTATATTAACAATTGGTTTTTAGAAGTGCCCTAATGTTGTTTTCATAATAATGATGATTAATGGTTATCAAACTAATTTTCAATGTGCACATTCAGAATAGTTGAAATGAAAGAATCAAATATACGAACAAATACGTGCTTTTCACCCTTCAAATAAAAATATATTCTTAAATGTTGATATTGCTTCATTACAGCTTATTAAGCCATATGGGCAGGTCATTGAAAAAAATTGTATTTTTGCCGCTCTAAATAATAAAACAAAACCGACCACCATGAAATTAAAAATCACAATGTTGTTTGCTCTTCTGCTCGTCAGTTCAACAGCAATAAACGTATTTGCGCAGGTTGCCAAATCGAACAAAGGAAAGACGTTTGATTATCGCGGCGAACTTAAAGGAAAGTATGATACTATCGGATATGTTATCGGTGCAAACATTGGGAACAACCTTCAGGAAAATATTACGCGTGATTCGCTGAACCTGCGAGTTCAGCCTTTGATGCAGGGTTTTATTGATGCCCTCGAAGATATGGATTCCACCATCTTCAAAAAAGCGGATAAAGATAAAATAATGGCTGCCTTTCAGATTGAGATGCAACAGCGTCAACAAAAAGCAGCAGAAAAAGTCACCGGCCCTATCAAAGCCGAAGGTGCAAAATTCCTAGCTGAAAATAAAACGAAGCCCGGTGTAGTAACTACTGCAAGCGGACTTCAATATAAAGTTATTAAAGAAGGTACCGGATTATCACCGAAAGAAACCGATAACGTAACGGTGAATTATGAAGGTACATTCATCAACGGAAAAAAATTCGATTCATCGTTCGACCGTGGCCAGCCGGCAACCTTCCCACTTAACGGAGTTATAAAGGGATGGACAGAAGGACTGCAGCATATGAAAGAGGGCGGCTCATACGAATTATATATACCTTATGACCTTGGTTACGGCGAACAGGGAACCGAAGGAATACCGGGCGGCTCAACACTTATTTTTAAAGTGGATCTTATTAAAGTGGAAGCCGCAAAAAAATAATTTCGGGCAAAAACACCACTCATTTCTTTATACAAAAAAGTCCCTTTCCTTTGCTGGAGAGGGACTTTTTGTATACGATGACAAGATATTAATACACTATTATCTTGGATACTTTCACGATGTTATTTGAAACGAATCGCATAAAATATACTCCGGAAGCCATCTGCGTCAAATCAATTGTACTGAACCAATTGCCATTGATGGTGCCGATTTCTTCATGATAAACCATCTGCAGACCGTTGTTGAAGATACTTATCGAAGATTTTCCGGCATCACCGGTAATTGAAATATTCAACAGACCGCTTGTAGGATTTGGGTATAAATTAAATACGGGTTCATTGACTGTTTCAGGGACACCGGTACATACTATCCATGTCAATGAAGTCTGGTCAATGGCAGTACAACCATTGCTGTTGCTCACCTGCACGTAATATGGAATGCAGCCCAGACCGTATCCGCTGGTGTCTGCCATGATGGATGAAGTGGTTTCACCGGTTGACCACAAATAGGTATCGAAGCCTGTTCCTGCATTAAGTGCATATGACTGTCCTGCACAAACACTCGTATCTGAAGGCAGATTTACTACCGGAAAAGCTTTTATATTAACCACTTTTTGTACAGTATTAGTGCAAGAAGCGCTGTCAGTAACGATGAGCTTAACAGTATAATTTCCCGCCGTATTATAAACATGCAGCGCGTTGGTTCCTGAATAATCAATCGTACCGTCGTTATTAATGTCCCATAAATAATAGGCGGTGGTATGAGCTGTACTCATATCGTCAAATGAAGTTACCTGCCCGACACAGGTTCCGGTATAATTAAAATCGGCGGTGAAGCATGCTCTCCAACCATCGTTCGCAGCACTGTAATCGGAAGTATTTAAGCCTGAAACATTTTGTGCAGCCCTTACGGTATAATAATAAACCTGTCCGTTGGCGGCAGTAACGTCGATATACGATGTTGCCGTAATCCATGCTGTAAGCGCAGTACCAACTGTTCCTGCTATACTGCTTCTGTAAACAGAGTAATGCGTGGCAGCCGGCACGGCATCCCACGAAAGGTGAACCCCGTCTGAGAAATTTCCGTCTGAGGCCACTACATTCGCAGGAATTGCAAGCAATCCGTTCTGCTTGACGGCAACTTCAAACGGTGAATTGGCAGCACCTGCCGAAGTGAATGTAATAATGCCGGAACGCAGGGCACCGTTATTCAATGTAGTTGATATTTTCACAAAACCCGAGTTGGAACCGCTATTGGCGCCGGTAATAGTAAGCCACGACGGACTATTTGAAGTTGCAACCCAGCTCATGCTTCCGCCACCATTATTAATAATTTGAATAGTATCTGTAGCGGCTGCCGAACCCAATACAATAGATTCGGGAAATGTAAGAATCAGCGGGGGCTGTTCATTTGCGAAATGCAGCGTATCATCGTTGGTGCTGTTATTTCCGTTATCTACAAAAATAGAAACATCCGATGTTTGCAGATTGCCCCAGTCGGGGCTGATGATGTGGGCGGTGTTTGCAGCAATAGCAATAGTATCGTGAACAAATCTGGATTCGCCTGCATTGTTTGCATAGCGAATGGACAAATCATATTTGGAAGGTGCTCCGGTATTCACAAGTTTAATTTCATTGTTCAACACCTTGATGGCAGTATTTGAATTCTGACTCTGGCCAAGATTCAATATTTCAACCGACATTTCATTTCCGGCATTTTCAAAAACAGTAGATAAATTGATGGTTTTTGTAACATTATCGGTATTGCTTATCGCGATGCCTGAAGTGCCATACGAAATTTTATCCTTTTGCGACAGCGATGCTCCTGCCCGGCTGTAACTGTAATTATTTGTATTTGTAAACACACTGAAAACGGCACCCGGACTGCTGAAATTTTTCATTTCTACATTGTAGTTTCCGTCTGGAAGAAAGTAGCCCGCCGGTGGTTCGGCAGTGCCCGATTCCGAAATAATAGGAATGGCGCCGGGCATGGTTTCGATGAGCTGATTTGCCTGGAAACCGAGTTTCTGACCTGAAGGATTGGTAATCACAAAATCGCAATCAGGAGAATTATAGAATGTGATTTCATTGCTTTTAGATTCATCCGGGTAATCAATTTTCGCCACTGAATCAAGCGCAGGTGTTCCGTACCAGTAACTCGACGGCACACTTAAAAACAATCCTTTATGGGCATCATCACCACCCCATTCGCTGGCGCCTACATCAGAATTTACAGACAAATTATAATACCAGCTATTGAGTGTTTTATTCACTGTAATTTTTCGGGTTGTATCGTTCGGGAAATTGTTGTCATAAATATAAATGTATTCCAGATTGGGATCCAGACTGTCTATTACAACCTTATACGGATTTACAATATGGCCGCCACTTCCGTTCTGATTACGTATGGTAATTCCACGTTCATCCTTTTCATTGTCAAGCAGCATTTTCTTTAACGAACTTAACGTAGAAACCGGTGGAACATTCCATTGTGACAAACGATATTTCTGGTATGATTTCTGGCTTTGTTTGAGCATAAGCATATTGATGCACTTTCTGTTATTATTGGTCAGTGCCAGTGTGTGAAGCTTATTGGTGCCATCCCAGTTATCAAGCTGCGGAAAGGCTGATTTGAAGCGCTGAACGCTATCATAAGCCATAAAGCTCGACTGAACGAATCCGAAGCATGAGCCGCCCCATGGTTTAACAAGCGTTTTATACTTCAATGCAGCTGAATATTTAAGAATCTTAACCGGTCCGGCATTGAAATAGCACTGGTCTTCACCGAGTGTTTCAACAAACAATGGCCAGTCGGGGAAAAAACTTCTGTTAATCGTATCAATGATGCCGGTTTGTTTATAAACCATTTTTGGGAAGGGCGCATTGCCGCCCAGATAAGGATCGTGTGTATAATCAAATTGCTTGTACCAGTCGTATGGCCAAATGTTCGGTCTGGAATTATTAAAAGGCCAGCCATCGGGATTTGGTCTGAAACTAATTTCGCAAACTGAAGAGAAGAAACCTTTGTAGGTATTTGAACCGTCTTTGTAATACCCGACAATATATCCCTTATTATTGATGTCACGTATTTGAAAATCCGTTGCATTGGTTTTGGAAATTTCTTTAAACACGCCGTTACGATAAATAAAAGAATGTGTAAGGTTATAAACTCCGACAATAATATTGCTATCGTTGATACCGGTAAAAATGGTTCGCGTTGCTCCCGGATAATCGAGTTGGGTCCAGGTACCATTGTCCCAAATCAAACCGTGCCTCAAGGAGCCGTCAATCCATCCGCCGGCTCTTTTGCCTGAGTTGTTGATACTGTTAATGTAAGTAGGATTGTAGTTGTAGTGAAACGGAGTATTTGTACCGCTGCACATCGAAAAACAAACATGCGTTGTGCTTTCCTTATAGTCGCCCACCACACAATCGGCATCGTTTATATCACGGGCAATGGTAATGTCCATTGAAGGAATCCAGCTACTGGTGAGGTCTGTATACGTAAAATTCCAGTAGTCGTATTCAAAACCTTCATTGTCGGTATTTACACCGGTAGTATTATACGCACCCACAGTCTTCATGTCATTATTAATGCCGTAGATGAATGTTTGAGTTGCCCCCGGATAATCTACATAAATGATATTATCTAACGAAACGTCGTAAATAAAACCATGCGTTGCAGTGCTTCCATAGTCATAATAACCGGCAAAATCACTCGAATCGTTGGTGCAGGTAATGTATGTGTTGGTGGCACCCGGAATACTAAATGGAACGATCTGGGCATTTACCGAAATGCTGCCGGCAATAATCAAGGTCACGAACAATAATAAATGTACCGCTTTTCTCATGTGTTTTGGCTTTATATAAATGATTTGTTAATTATTTCACTAATCAGAAACAAATATAATATTATTGTGCGCTTTGTTATAGTGCAACCATAATACTCCTGATAAACATCATTTTTTCAACCGAAAAAAAATCAATTTTCACGCTTACGCTGAATTGAATATACCCCGTCGCATAACAAAACGTTGGGAATCTCAGTGTAAAACAGGTATTTTTGCAGCCCAAATTTTTTAACCTGAATCTCAAGCATAAATTGGCAGAAGCAGTTTCCCATTTTATTATTATCAATCCCAACTCCGGAAGGCGCAAAGGAAAACGCGACTGGCCGCATATTGCGACGTTGCTGCAAGACGCAGGAATTGTGTACGAATATACGTTCACGCATGCACGACTCGATGCGGTGACGCTGGCCAAACAAGCCGTTGAGCGCGGCATTCGGAATATCATTGTTATTGCGGGTGATGGAACACTGAATGAAGCTGCCAATGGAATACTATTGCAACAGGCGGTACCCTCAAATGAAGTATCGCTCGGCATGATACCCGTTGGAACAGGCAACGACTGGGGCCGCATGTATCAATGTCCGACAACTTTTGAAGACTGTGTGAATATGATACGCGATGGCCATTCCATTCTGCAGGATGCCGGCGTAGTTATATTCTCTGATGCTGGAATAATAGAGAAACGATATTTTATTAATGTTGCAGGCATTGGCTGTGATGCCGTTGTAGTAAAGGATACGAACAGGCGAAAAGACGAGGGCGGCGGCGGAAAAATTGCCTACATGCTGAGCCTGCTGCGTTCTATTTTCAAATTTTCATCACTGAATGCAAGTATAACAGCCGACGGTCAGCAGCTTTTTTCGGGAGAATTGTACAGCGCCAATTTTGGCATTTGCCGATACAGCGGCGGTGGCATGATGCAGGTACCCCATGCGATTCCCGACGATGGCCTTCTTGACATCACGATTATCAGGCGTGTCGGCAAAATGAAAATAATTCGAAACACACCGAAATTGTATGACGGAACCTTCACTATTATGAAAGAAGTAAGTGTTCATCGTGCGGCGTCTGTTACAATTCATTCCAATAACGATTTGCTTCTTGAAGCAGATGGCGAATCGCTGGGCACAGCACCGATTGAAGTCAGTGTGCTTACCAAAGCACTTCGAATTATTGTACCTCTCAAATCTGAAAAATAAAAAACGGCAGACCGTTTTCACCGCCTGCCGCAAAACAGAAACCCAAATCTGTTATTTTTTAACCAATTTAGTTGTGCCCGAATAGCTATCGGAATTAAATTCTATGAAATAAACGCCCTTGGGCAAATTACCCGGATTCAGCTGATAGGTTTTATTCTGAATGTCATCACTGTTTAATGTCCAGGAAGCGACTTCAGTACCTAAAATATCATAAATAACCACGCTTGCTTTGCGCGCCGCAATATTCGAGATTTCAAGTGAAAGATTCTGTGTAAACGGATTCGGATAATAGAATACCGATGACTGTTCGGTGAACTTACCGCAATCTGTTTTAATTATACCGAATCCCTCAACATCTCCATTGTTATCATATTGTTTCAAACGATAATAAATGGTTCCCGATTCAGCATTTTCATCTTCAAACCGGTATTCAAGCTTTTGATTGCTGTTACCTGCACCCTTTACAGTTCCTGCAACAACCCAGTTGGTTGCATCCATGCTGCGTTCAAGATTAAAATAGGCATTGTCTGTTTCCGAAGCGGTTTCCCAGGATATCACCGGCTTTCCGTTGCCGCCGCAATCAGCAGTAAAACTCAATAAGGTCACAGGCAATGGGTTTACACCATTTTTACTTCCAAAAGTGATTGGACTGAATGAAGTAAAACCGGTTGCAGTGATAGATCCGGCAGTTCCGGTAATTCCGTTCAAGGTGCTGCTCATTGCTTTCCATTTGGGTGTTCCGCCGCAATCTTCGAGGTGTGCCACGGTCAAATCGTTAGGATCAGTAATACCGGTACGAACAGCATCTTTCCAATACAAGGTAACCGCAGGTGTGGAAACACCAATTGTTCTGTTTAAATCCCAGAATTCAACGCCACTGGTAGCCTTGAGCTGATTGTAATCGCACATTGATGCGGGATCGAGATTATTGTATGATGCCGAGAAAAAATATTCGCAGGTAAATGCATCCGACAAACTCGTTGGATTGGATATGCCCAATGGAGCCCAGACTTTGGTATTTGAAGGATCTATTTTGCCGACAGGAAAAATAAAAGCATCGTTTCCTGATTTGCTTACCGGTCCTGCTACAAAGCTGGCAGCGCTGCCCCCGTTACTTGAGGCATTATCAGTAAATGTAAGTGAACCGCTTCCGGTAAAATAAGCGACCCCGCTTGCAAATGTTGCCGTTCCTGTCACTGTCATGGGCGCACTGATATTAATACTCTTCGCATTCGCGGATGTATTATTGAATGTAACATTATAAAAAGGATTTCCGCCTGATGCTATCTGCTGTACCTGCGAACCTTTGAAATTTATTGTGCTGCTTCCTGCCGTAAATGTGCCCAGATTTGTCCAGCTGCCGTAAACATCTAATGATGCTGTGCCGACCATAGTTAAAGAGTTTCCTGCGGTTATAGTCAGACTTTTACAAGCCTGTGCGCCCGGAACATCGGGAACTGTTGAAAAGCAGGTTCCGTTGTTTTCAATAATTACATTATCTGCCGATGTCGGTTTCACTGCCGGCACGTTAAATACAGTACCTCCTGCATAAACGAGCCAGTTGGTGACGTCGGTCCAGCTGGCACTGCTGCTGCCCGTCCAAACCATATCTCCATTTGTAATACCTGCCGTTGACGGTGTTACCAGCGATACATTCAGAAGATTTGATGTAGCAGTGGGTGTTGTTGCACAACTTGCATTTGAAGTGAGGATGCAGCTCACATTGTCACCGTTGACAGGTCTGTATGAAAAAGTTGATGCGCCTGTTCCCACATTAATACCATTGACTTTCCACTGATAAACCGGGCTGCCACCACCATTCAGGGGGGTTGCGGAATAAACAATCAGTGAATTCTGGCATAATGCCCCCGATGGTGCGGATATCGAAACCGACGGAGTTACAACTGAATTGACCGTCATGGTGTTTGCGTTAGATGTTGCAACCGCAGGACTGGCGCAGGTTGCGCTTGAAGTCATTACACAAGTAACAATATCATTGTTTGCAAGAGCGGCATTTACGTAGGTAGTTTGATTGGCGCCCACATTGATTCCATTAAGTTTCCACTGATACGCGGGTGTTCCGCCATTGGCAGGCGATGCTGTAAATGTTACGCTTGTTCCTGCACAAACAGCACCCGATGGCGATACCGTGGTAGTAACAGAAGGTGTAAGCGTTGGATTAATGCTCATAACAATATTAGGAGAAGTTGCCGAACTAGGACTGGCACAAGTTGCAGTTGATGTCATCACACAGCTAATAATGTCGCTGTTTGCAAGAGCTGCATTTACGTAAGTCGGTGTGTTATTCCCAACATTGACGCCATTACGTTTCCACTGATAAGCGGGCGTTCCGCCGTTGGTAGGTGATGCTGTAAATGTTACGCTGGTACCTGCGCAAATAGCACCTGAGGGCGAACCAACGGTGCTGACTGCGGGCACAACTACAGGATTAACGGTCATCGTAAGAGCATTGGATGTTGCAGTAGATGTATTCAGACAGCTTGCATTGGATGTCATGATGCAGCTTACAATATTATTATTTGCCAGAGAACTGTTAACATAAGTTGTTGTGTTGTTTCCGGCATTCACTCCATTTAGTTTCCACTGATACACCGGAGTTGTTCCGCCATTTGTAGGTGTTGCAGTAAAGGTAATACCGGTACCTGCACATATTGCTCCGGGTGCAGAAGCGGCAATGCTTACAGTCGGGGTCACTAAAGGATTTACGGTAACTGTTACTGCTGTCCTTGTTGTGCTGAGGCAACTACTGGTCGTATTTCTTGATTCGGCATAGTATGTTCCGGCCGCATTGGCAGAATAGATTGTATTTCCGCTCAGCAATAATGTTCCACCGGAGGCCGCATTATACCAGTCAACGGTACATCCCGAAACAGCTGTAACACTTATATTCACAGGCAGTGAACCGGCACAAACACTTGCATTTGCGATAAACGTTGGTGCTGCTGGTCCTGTTCTGGTAACAGTAACCGCTGAAGACGCACTTGTAAGGCCGCTGTTATAACAGGTTACATTGCAACGATACTGTGTAGTTGCCAGAATGGAAGCCAGACTGTATGTGGTAGCCGTTGCACCTGCAATATCTGTCCATGTTGATCCATCGGGCGATGACTGCCATTGATAGGTAATTCCGAAGCCGCTTGTGTTTCCTGATAAACTCAGATTGCTTCCGGTTGTACAGACACCCGTTGTTGCCGTTGCAGCAGCAGTTCCGCCTGCAGGGCTTCCTGAGCATTGTCCCGGTGGTGTCCATGTGTATGTTTGCCCGTCGACAAAACTTTTTGCAGGAGAGCTGCTTGTAAAACGGACCGTGCTCGAATTGGCAGTGCCCGCAAGTGAGGTTGCCCAGTTTTCCGCACCGCTTGCAACCTTTCGGTTATTATAATCCGTTGAAGAAGTTCTGATTCCCACTTCGGGGAAAGACGCGTTATTGTCAGGACCAAAATTTAAGTTATAAACGAATTTAACAGCGCCATTAACCGTATTGAGCCGAGCCTGAAAATCAAAGCTCTCGTTCAGTGTTTTTCTGCGCATCGATTTCCATTGGAAAACAAGTTCAACGCCTATTTGCCGGTAACGTACCTCCGCATTCCCGTCATTGCTAACCCTGTCGAGATTGGCGCTGAAGGGGCAAATGCATATACCAGATCCGGTACCGCTGCTGATTCCGGCAGTTGCGTTTGATGCCGGGGCTGTATTTCCCAGTGTGAGAATTCCATTGGAAGTAACATAAGCCTTGGTATAAGTCACTCCATTAAAAATAAATGCAGGGATGGTAAGTGCCGCCGATATTTTATTATTGAGGTCCGTTGTGCCGTCAATAAGCTGCGTTCCGCCCGAAATAGCCGTGTACGTCCCACTGCTTTGCGAAAAGGTGTATGAAGCAACCTGTGCTTTATTCACCAGAGCAGATATTAAAAGTGCTGTAAGTAAAATTATTTTTTTCATTTTAGTTATTCTTTAAGTTTTCCCGAATGGGCGGTATAAAAAATAAACCGCCATAAATTGTTTTGTTTGTTTGGTAACCCGATACAAAGGTAGGTTATCATACAGATTTTTAATTTAGTAAACACACTGTTTAGAATCATTCTTGATAAAAATCAAATATACTACGCACTATCATACTAACTTTTATGAATTGATATTTTACCTTACTTTTGCAGTTGAATTAACCACAATCGATGCGGCCCTTATTTCAATTTCTTGCACGCCATTATTTTTTCTTTCTGTTTCTGCTGTTAGAAGGGCTTGCGCTTACTATGCTTGTAAGCAACAGTTATTATCAGCGGTCGGTAATTGTTAATTCGGCCAATGGATTTACAGGAAGGGTATATTCATGGTATTCAGGTATCACGCAATATCTTTCCTTAAAAGAATCGAACCGCTATCTGGCTGAAGAAAATGCAAGGCTTCTGAACTTTCAGAAATCATCATTCATAAAGACAGACAATAAGGTATTTGTGAAAAACGATACGCTGTACCGGCAGCAGTACGAATACGTCACCGCGAAGGTTATCAACAACAGCACGAATCAAATCAATAATTATCTTACAATAAATAAAGGTTCAAAACTGGGAATTAAAAAGGGGATGGCGGTTGTTTGTTCGCAAGGAATAGTAGGTATTGTAAATGAGGTTTCCGAAAATTTCGCAACCGTTATTTCGATGCTGCATCCGAAGATGAAGATATCTGCCAAGATTAAGAAAAACGATTATGTCGGAACCATTGTATGGGAAGGCGGAAGCGCTGAACGGGGCTCTCTTAAAGACATTCCGACGCATGTCAAAATAAAGGCCGGCGACACGGTAATTACAAGCGGCTATTCGTTGATGTTTCCGGAAGGCGCCATGATTGGCACTATCAAAGATTTCAGGGTAAATAAAGGCAATGATTTTTACATTGTGGATGTTGATTTTTCAACCGATTTCAATAATGTTTCATGGGTTTATGTGGTGCAGAATATGATGAAAGACGAACTTGATAATCTGGAGGGCGCTGCAAAAAATGAATAACATAACCCTCAGAAATATTGTTCGATTTGTTGTGCTTGTATTCATACAGGTTTTGATATTCAATAATATCAGCCTGAAATCGTACTTAGTGCCCTATATTTACGTGCTTTTTATTTTGCTGTTACCTTTTGAAACTCCAAAATGGCTGCTGCTGGTCTCAGGTTTTTTTCTCGGATTTTTTGTTGACATGTTCTCCAATACTGCCGGTGTTCACACGGCGGCAACAGTTTTAATGGCGTTTATACGACCTTTTGCAGGAAATTTTGTTTCGGCAAAACATGAGTATGAGGAAGGAATTCAGCCGGGCATCAGGGCTTTGGGATTCCGATGGTTTTTCTCGTATTCGCTGCTGTTGGTATCGGCACACCACCTGCTGCTATATTATCTTGAGGTATTCAGTTTCCGCGCTTTTTTCCTGACGCTGTGGCATGCCATACTGAACATCTTTTTCACGATGCTGTTCATCATTCTGAGCCAGTTGATTCTGTCAGGTCAAAAGAAAAACAGCTGATTATTTCTGTCCGCCGCTTCCGGCTGCAGAAGGGCTTCTCTCGTATCCGATATCTGTTTCCAGGCGGTCGTCGAATTTCATATTTTGCACCTGCCAGTTTTTATCGGGCTTGTACAAAATAAAGGTAAATTTTATCGGTTGCCGGCTGTAGCGCAGCATATACGACATCATCGCATAGCTTTCGCCCAGCATTTTCTTCTCTATAAGTTCATAACCATAATACTGGCCTATGATTGCAATACCTTTCTTTAATTGCAGTTTAATCGCTGCTACTTCCGACTGGGCATTATTGAGCCATACGTTGGTTGAAAAAATATATTCAACAGCCGCATCGCTGCCTTTTTCCTGATAAAGTTCAAAAAAACGGTTCGTAATATCCTCGGGAGCAGTCTGGGCGGTGACCGGTCCAATGCCAAGCAATAGCAATGCCGTTACAATAAAAAAGTTCCTCATGTCTGTATTATTTTCATGTTAAATATCTGAAATGAATTTCCACAAATATACACAAACAATTTTCTTTTACAGGGAAGCCATCGTCCGCATAAAACCGAGATGTGGTATCCTTAATCACACTCTCAGGAAATATTCAGGTTAAAACGGCTTCATTCGTATAAAAAATAATTGCGAAAGATATATTTCAATATGATTAGCTATTATCAGTCAAACAAATGAGCTCCCGAAAAATAATGTAACAATTATTGCCGCTCTTCCCTTAAATTAATAAATTTGTCTGCAAAACATCCTAAACCGTAAAAATGCCGAAAAAAGTACGTTGCTTCAGAATCATTTTTTTATCATTGCTATTTCTGCTGATTGTTATGGGTGAGACCAATGCTCAGCAGAAAGCAGACGTTAATCCCGTCGCATATCAAGCGTTTATCAGCGGAACATCCATGCTTATCACCATTCCTGCAGGTTTTGTCGCATTGGCAGACAGCAGTGGATATTTACATCCGGGTTCATCAAGCTCCATCATGATAAAAGATATGCCGGGGTCGTCCTACGAAAAAGTTGTGGAAGCACTGCAAAACGGTCAATTGCAAAAATACGGAAACGCGGTTGTTGGGTCGGAACATGTTACAACGACAGAGGGCAAAAACGGAATCATTTTCACACTCACATTCACGGCTAAAAGCAAAGACGGAAAACAGGATGTCCCATTTGAAAGGATGCTTTTTTTGACGGGCGACATGAATCATACGCTTTGGATAACCGCTAATTACCCGGCTGTCATTAAAAAATATATCGCAGAAGAACTTAGAGAATGTATGCTTTCAGTTAAAACAAAAACAGAATAACGTTCTGCCCATGAGAAAATATATACTCCTGATTATATTCGCCTTCTTTTCTGCTTTTGCCACTTCAATTGCACAAACGCATACGGATACGTATTTCATAGACTGGAAAACTCAAAACCAGAATATGTGGGGACCCAATGGTCAGGTCTTTACCATGGATACAAGCATCAATTTGTATGATGTTGACCAGAGTGGAATCACTACACAGGGCTACATCGCGAATATTTTCGGAGGCGATTTTGGTGCTGAACTCACCATTGATTACTGGCTGAAGCATGGCTGTAATTTCGTGATAGAAGGTTTTTCGACAGGTTCCGTTGATGTAGACTATCCGACTAAAATAGACATGACCTATCCCGATGACCAAACCTTTAATCCGGGACAAACAGTAACGATACAATCAGACTATACCGTGCAGCCGGGATGGGAGCTGAACTCCGACTTTCCGCATACAGGCTCTGTTTCATTTGATATGTACTTCGGATTCAATATTGATGTGGATGCAACCGTTTGCGTTTGGAGTTGTACAACATTTGATGTTTTTGAAGTTGGCGTTCCGCTAGACACAACCCATCTTTTTCAGATATCTGATTCCAGCGGAGTAGCCGATGTTTTTTATCCCTGGTACGATCCCGGCATTGGCTTTTACATGGTTCACGACACTATTTTACCCATCGTCTTTAATAACCTTGGCGGGATAGGATTAAGCGGGACCATCGGTATTCCCTACGTGGCAACCGACGACTGGCTTGACCCGAATACCAAATGCCTGATGGCTAAAGGCGACAGTGCACACATGGCTTTTGACCTTGACATATTGCAATTCCTTTCTGCGTTCGACAGCAGCTGGGCAGCCGTTATCGGTATGCTAAACGGAACGATCGACCTTGGCATGGGAATATCGGTTGACTACAGCCTGCTTACGGCACACCTTCTGGCAACAGGTTACATGGTGCAGGATTTCTCTTTCTGCCCAACCTTATGGGCACACATGACCTTTCCTATTCCGGTTGATTACAGCATTACCGATCCCGCAAACGGCAATGCCGTAGTGGGCTCGGGCAACAGCGACAGCATCATCTTTAAGGTGGACAACAATCTGAATTATGTGTATCCATGCTTAGGTCCGCCCGACATGAATCTCGGGCTGAAGTTCGCTATGGACAATGATTTCCATAATCATACCTGGGACAGTATTGCTTTCACATTTACACTCACGGCTTTTACTTTTGTAATACACTTGCCCAGCTTCCCAGTAATGCCGGAGCTTTGCATCCCTGAGGAATGTCTGGAAGTGCCTGTTCCCTGCCCCGAAAAAACCAATGAGCCTCAATGGTGTACACAACTGATATGCATGCCCGAAGTATGCAGCCCGGAAGTAGTCGTCAATCAAACAGATCAGGATATCATTATCGGTCCGCTTATTGACCTGACGATACCCTTAGGTTACGTTCCTATTACCTGGTTTGAACAAACATGGGAACTTGCAGGTTTCACTCCCGACCAGAGCGGGCAGGGCTGGTATGATACCATTGTACCCGGCGCTACGATGATTCCCAATCCGCCATTATCAACAGACATTCATGGACCCAATGTGATTTGTTATGGAGATACGGTGGCAACGATAACGGTTACCGTTGACAACGGTACTGCCCCATTTACGTATGTCTGGTCAACCGGAGATTCTGTAACATCAAGCGCAAGAGCCGACAGTATTGTCGTGAGTGTTGGCAGTTACTCCGTTACGGTTTATGATGTAAATGGATGCAATTCAGTTGAGGTTCACACAATCTATTTCATCAACCCTCAAATATTTGTTACGCTGTCCGGAACCGATATCAACTGCGCCGGCGACAGCACAGGTTCTATCATTTCATATGCATCGGGCGGAAGCCCCGGTTATACTTATCTCTGGACACCTTACGGTGGAACGGCAGATACCGCGACGGGACTTTGTGCCGGCATTTATACATTGCTGGTGACTGATTCTGTTGGCTGCACTAAAACAGCTACGCAAACGCTTATCGAACTGCATCCGCTGCCTCCGGTAAATATAAGTTCAGATATAACTTCCGGATGTCAGCCACTGAACGTGTATTTTAAGGAATTGAGCGGCAATCAGGGTCAAACCTATTTCTGGGATTTTGGAGATGGCGCCACCGATTCCATCAAGTATCCAATGCATCTATACACAAGCGCAGGCTCTTTTACGGTAAGTTGTACAGTAGTGTCTGTTTATGGCTGTGACAGTACTCAAACCATTCCTGCCATGATTATTGTACATCCTAAGCCTGTGGCCGCTTTCGACCCAAATCCTTCGATTTCGAAAAGCACGCTCGACCCAAGCTGGACAATATTCTTCCTTGACCAGTCGCAAGGGCCATCAAGCTGGACCTGGGATTTTGGTGATGGCAGCACTTCCGATCTGGAAAGTCCATCACACAGTTATTCCAAAGAAGGAGTATATGTAGTATTGCTGACTGTAGAAACAAGTTTTGGGTGCATTGACACGGCATCAAGGACTGTTCAGGTAATTGATGATATTCTTACTTATCCCAACATTTTCACACCCAACGGCGATGGTTCGAACGATAATTTCGTGATTAAAAATGTTGAAAAATATCCCGAAAACACTTTAGTGATATTCAACCGTTGGGGCGCAAAAGTTTTTGAACAGTACCATTATCGCAATACGTGGAATGCCGAAGGAATTGCTGACGGAGTATATTATTTTATATTCGACTCAGGCATTAGCGAAAAAACAATTGAGGGAACAGTGACCATTATGCGATAATTAAAAATCGCCGATTTGTTCATTGTACAAAAACCGGGTATTAAAATAAGACCTTATGAGAACTGTTTTCACTCTTAAAAAAGCCTTGAAGACTGTTTTACTGACAATGTTTGTATGCGTTTATATGAGCGCATCCGCAACAAACATTACAGTTAGCGGAATCGTAAATACAAATACAATCTGGACTGCTGATACAGTGAATGTGAGCGGCGACATTACTGTAAATGATGGCATTGTACTTACTGTGCAGGCGGGTGTAAAAGTTATTTTTCAGGGGCATTACAAGCTGAACATAAACGGTCGCATACTTGCCGTCGGGACGACTTCGGCAAGAATACGCTTCACCATAAATGATACAACAGGTCTGGCGAATATGTCGCAGAATAACGGGGGCTGGTGGGGCATCCGCTTTGACTCAACAGCCCTCACCAACGACAGCTCTAAATTCAATTATTGTGATTTTGAATATGGCAAGGCCAACGGCTCCGGCAAGAACGGGTCGGGTGGCGCACTGTTCCTGAACCATTATGGAAAAGTGTCAGCTATCAACTGCACTTTTGTAAATAACCGTTGCAGCAACGATGGCGGCGCCATATACGTAAAAGCCTGCAGCGCCTACATTCGCGGAACATTTTTTAGTAATAACAGAGCATCACGCGGAGCTGGAATTCATTGTCAAAAAGCCGGTCCAAAGGTAATAAGCAATATTTTTTACAACAATTTTGCAAGCTCTATGGGCGCCGGAATATGCTGTGCAGACACCTCTTCAGCAACGATTATAAATAATCTTTTTTACCGTAACCTTGGTTATCTGGGTGGCGGCATCGGTTTTTATAATTCAGGTTCTGCAATAACCAATAATACCATTGTTGATAATAAATCGAATTACGGCGGTGGCATTAATTGCATTTCTTCCAATCCGGATTTTGTGAATAATATTCTTTATCTGAACAAGGCCGCTGCAGGCGCACAGGTTTCGCTGCTGAATCCGGCCTCAGATCCGAATTTTAATTATTGTAATATTCAGGGCGGGCTGACAGGATTTGGCGGCGCAGGCTCAGGCACAAACTACAGTGGTACTTACACTAACAATCTGAATGCCTATCCGAAATTCATGGATACACTGGCGTTTAATTATGAATTGCGGACGGGCTCGCCGTGTATGGATGCCGGAACGCCTGATACGACAGGGCTTCACTTACCGTTATTTGATTTGCTTTTTCATTCGCGCATCAATATGAACCGAATAGACATGGGCGCTTACGAGCGTGAGCAGGTGATTACTGCCTGCGGCAATATTTCCTCAAACACTGTGTGGAATGCAGATACCGTGAAAGTAATCTGCCCTATTCTCGTTGCAAATGGTGTAACACTAACCATTAATCCGGGTGTGAAAGTTGAATTTGAAGGAGACTATTATATAAATGTGAACGGTTGTGTGAAAGCTCTCGGAACAGCAGTTGATTCAATAAAAATCTATTCAAAGAATATCGTAAACGGATGGATGGGCATTCGTTTCATCAATACCGCAACTTCCAATGATTCCTCCCTGTTTCTCTATTGCGATATCCAGAACGGAAATGCAAACGGTCCAGGTATTGGCGAAGATATGGGGGGCGCTTTGCACGTTGAGCATTTTTCAAAATTAACAATAAGTCGGTCGCGCTTTCATAACAACAGAGCATCAACCTATGGCGGCGCTATTTATTTCTCGGAATCAAATGCTGAATTATCGTCCTGCACTATTGATCACAATACCTGTGTAATGGGCGGTTCTATGTATCTTGATTCTGCAGACATACGATGCTACAATAACTACTTCTGCAATAACTGGGGCGATGGTGCCGCTATCTGGATTTCGCGGGGAACCACAAAAATATCGAACAGTATTTTCGCAAACAACCTTACACCAAATGCCGGTGGCGCTTTGGTTTGCTACATGGGAGCCGATGTGCGCATTGTTAATTGTGACCTTGTAAATAATCGTGGCGGAGGCTATGGTGGCGCCGTTTATGGAATACAGTCGAAAATAAAATTTGAAAACAGCATTATTTACGGGAATACGTCCAACACAGGGAATCAGATGTATTTTGCCGACACACTTTCAGCACCGGATGTATATTATTCAGATGTAGAAGGCGATTCAGCAGGTTTTGCACACCCGGGAAACATTGGCTACAATGGTGTTTATTCTCACAATCAGCAGATTTATCCATCTTTTAATAACCCGACTGCCGGTGCGGGCAATTCATATGAAGCATTAAATTCAGACTGGAATCTGAGCGATTGCGCACTGTATAATTCAGGAAATCCCGACACACTCGGATTGCATTTGCCGCTTATTGATTTTGCAGGAAGTCCGCGCATAACAGATGATACTGTTGATATAGGCGCCTATGAAATGATTATTCCCACGCTGATCCAGCAGCCCTTGAGTATTACGGTGTGCGAAGGTGCAGATACAAGCTTTATTGTTGTCATGAGCAGCACGCTTCCGGTTTCATATATGTGGCAGATCAGTACCGACGGCGGTATGAGTTGGAATACAGCTCCCGGAAGTGCTTTCGCGGCACAGTATAGTATTTCCGGCGTGACGGCCTCGATGGACGGTTACCTATATCGATGCATGGTAGATGCGGCCTGCATAAATCTATTCTATACAACTGTTGCAACATTGAATGTAGGCAGTGCGCCTGCTTTGGTTTCGAATCCAACCGATGCCGTGATTTGTCAGAATGCAGCAGGGAGCTTTACTGTTATTGCTTCGGGAAGCGGACTTGGATATATGTGGCAGCAACAAGCACCGGGAGGAGGAACCTGGAGCAATTGCACCGGCCCATCTTCCACAACGGCTACGTTTGCCCTGAGCAATGTGCAAATGAACCTGAATGGCTGGCGATACCGCTGCGTTGTTTCAGGAACATGCACTCCAAAAGATACAACCGTTGCCGCTTTACTCACGATAAAGCCTGCGCCGGTATTCAACACTCAACCTGTTAATCAGTCCGTTTGTGTGAACGCCAATGCGGTCTTTTCTTTTTCTGCAGCGGGCGCAAATCTTAACTATCTCTGGGAACTTTCTACCAACGGCACATCGTGGGCTACAGCTCCGGGGACAGCAACTAATGCCACCTATAATATAACAGGTGCAACAATGGGCATGAACGGTTATCAGTATCATTGTATTTTAACCGGTGATTGCCAACCCTCCGATACATCAAATACAGTAACGCTTGCAGTAAACAGCTCGCCTCTTATCACATCACAGCCCAATGACGGGGCGGTTTGCGTTGGAGCTGATACGAGTTTCACCGTGATTGCTACAGGTGGAAACCTATTGTATCAGTGGCAGAAAAAGCCATCAGGCGGTTCATGGGCAAATGCAACCGGCCCCACGGCCATCACAGCCTCCTATGTTTTAACAAACGTGTCACAAGCGCTTGACGGGAGCATGTACCGCTGCATGATAAGCGGGCCCTGCCCTCCCGATACCATTACCGACAGTGCTATACTTACAGTGTATGCTGCACCAGTCCCTAATCTCGGGCCAAACACCAATATGTTCTGGTCGGATACTATTGTGCTCTCCAGCAGCGGTTCATTTGCACAATATAACTGGTCAACCGGAGCAACAACAGATACAATTCAGATTATCGGTAGCATTGCCGGTAACGGACAGCATATGTACATCCTCACGGTGACTGACAATCATGGCTGTAAGGCCAACGACAGTATTGTTGTGACCGTAATTGATGATTCAGGAATAGAATCAGGAACTTCAGGCAATCAAATTAACGTATTCCCAAATCCAAGCGATGGATGTATCAATATTACTTCAACTAATATTGGTAGTGAAACTGTTGAAATTGAAATAAGTGATTGTCTGGGAAA
Source organism: Bacteroidota bacterium (assembly GCA_037133915.1). Taxonomy (NCBI): domain Bacteria; kingdom Pseudomonadati; phylum Bacteroidota; species Bacteroidota bacterium. The sequence continues at coordinate 58,534 of JBAXND010000020.1, read as the reverse complement.
AATATTCTACCGTTCGACAATTCAAGCGAACTTATTAAATAATGGTTTACGCCTTGACATGAATGGTTTTGCACAGGGAATTTACTTTTTAAAGATTGATACAGGACAAGGCATGCACGTAAGAAAAATAATGCTGGGAGCCAAAAAATAAATCATTTGTTCATGCAGGGTTCATATTTTATTATATTTGTGTATCATAGCAGGTAAGTTTATATGCGTAAATCGTTACTCTCGTTTTTGTTAAAGTCGTTAACAACCACCGCAATCATTTTATGGGTGGGCTTTGCGCATGCCCAGCAATTATCAGCTAAGCAAAAAGATTCATTACTGAATAATGTTGTTACCGTTCCCGGCACCGATATATCTATCATTCCACCGGCATATTTTAAGCCCTATGTAAACGATGGTAAATTTGGATTTATTCACGAAGGTGCAGCGTCATCAATTACCATTCAGGAAATGAAGGGAACTCCCTTCGCATTGGTAACACAAGGTTTGACTAAAGAATATTTTGAAAGTCAGGGTATAACTTTCATCACCAAGGAAGATATTAAAACAAAAAACAATAAAGACGGGACGCTTTTCCTTGTCAGTTTTAAAGTAAAAACCAAAGACGGTAAGCAGGACGTGGAATATGAGCGTATTATGTATTTCACGGGCACTTACAACCGAACCATCTGGGTAAATGCCAATTACCCTAAAGTGGCACGCGACGTACTTTTCAACGTTTTAAAAACAAGTGTACTGACCATTCAATACGGAGAATAAATTTACACATTATCATTTCATGAAGAAAAGGCTGCTCATAATATTTACCCTGTTGATTCTTGCTTTTGCAGGGATGGAGCGCACTTCGGCCCAAACACATATCATTACTCATAATGTTGACTGGGTAACCCACGACCAGAATATGTGGGGACCAAACGGCTCGCCTTTTACGATAAATATGGATGTTGACCTGTTCGACATCTATTTCGACACACTGGTTTCCGTCAATTTTATTCAAAACATTTTCGGCGGGCAATTTGGTGCTGCCCTCGATATTGACACATGGCTCGATCTGGGATCCACCTTCAGCCTGCATGGCTTTACAACAGGCTCTATTGATGCCACTTATCCCGTAAAAATCGACTTGACGTTTCCGAATAATTTCACATTCAATCCCGGTCAGAATATCACCATTAATACTGATTATACCGTGCGGCCGGGATGGGATCTCAGCACTCATTTTCCATCGGCGGGCGTAGCACAGCTTGATTTATTCTTCGGGTTCGGACTGGATATTGATGCGACTGTTTGTCTTTGGAATTGCTGGACATTCACACCAATCAGCATAAACGTCCCCACTGATTCCATCAACATCTTTTATCTTAATTCTCAAACGGGTGCTTTCAGCTATCCCTGTTGGACAGGAACCGGTTTCGGAATCTGCCACGACACCATTTTACCCATTTATTTCAGCATCCCGGGTATCGGACTTACCGGGTGGATTGATATTCCTTATGTAGTCACAACCGACCATCTGGGTGCCGACAAATGCCTGTATGCAAATGGTGAAGACCCCTGGCTGAACATTGATATTGACGTAATCCAGTTTCTTTCGGCCATTGCAAGTTTAATACCTCCGCCTGCAGGGCCGGCTATTCAGCAATTTCTGAGTCTGCTAAGCGGAACAATTGATATAGGTGCCGGAATCACCATTGACTATACGCTGCTTGCTGTTAACATTGGCATGACGAGCTATATGCAGCAGGATTTTACGCTGTGCCCGACTGTCTGGACTACCTTTACGTTTCCCACAAATGTGAATTATACCGTCACCTGCCCCGACACAAACAATATACAGGTGGCGGCAGGAAATTCTTCGGTAATAACCGTACGAACGGGCAATGACCTGCATTTTGATTATCCTTGCTTTGGATATCCGACCTGGGATATGGGCTTCAGACATCATCTTACCAATGATTTTACAAATCACACCTGGGACAGTCTTGCTTTTTATTTCACAGTTACGGCTCTTGAATTCTGGATTAATATTCCTTCATTCCCGGTGATGCCGGATTTATGTATTCCCGAGAACTGTATTACGGTTCCGGTGAATTGCCCTGAGAAAAGCGGAAACCCTGACACCTGCTGGCAAACTATATGCACACCTGAGATTTGCACCCCTTCGGTTGTTCTGCAGCCCGCCGACTGGGTGATTCATATCGGCCCGCTGTTTCAGCAAACATGGCCGCTGGGCTACATCCCGATAACGTGGTATAATAATACCTGGCAACTTGCCGGCTGGACGCCGGACATGTCGGGCATTTACGATACCGTAATGCCCAATCACACCATCATTCCCAATCCGTCGATGACCATGAGTACATCGATGGTGAATCAGATAATTTGCTTTGGCGACAGCACCGGAGCCTTTACCGCCACCGTTGCCAACGGAACACCGCCTTATACGTATGCATGGTCAACCGGCGATACTGTAACTACTCCGGCCACAAGCAATACACTTTCGGGGCTCGGCGCAGGAACCTATTATGTGACCGTGTCGGATGTAAACGGATGTTCGCTGATGGATACCATGAGCATTGCCAATGTTGATCCGCAAATGTTTATCACGCTTGAACCGACACAGGTTACCTGTTTTGGTGGCAGCGACGGGCAAGTCATTGCCCATGTAAGCGGTGGCACTCCGGGCTATGTTTATGCATGGGCGCCTGTTGGAGGCACAGATTCTATTGCACATAATTTGCCCGCAGGTACTTATTCAGTAATCGCAACCGATTTGTTGGGATGCCCTATCACAGACAGCACAACACTTATTGAATTGTGGCCGCTTCCGGAAATTAATATTACTGCCGATATTACTGAAGGATGTCAGCCACTGCAGGTTCAGTTCTATGAAACAACGCCCGCTACGGGGCAAACCTATCTGTGGGATTTCCATGATGCCGATGCCTCGTCAACAGATAAAAATCCGATGTACGTTTTTGAGAACTGGGGTAGTTATCCCATTACCATTTATGTCACATCCATTCATGGCTGCCTTGATTCCCTTACGCAGGACAGCATGATTAATGTGTATCCAAAGCCTGTTGCGCTTTTCTATCCGCAGCCGGGAACAACCGATATAGTTGACCCCTATATTTATTTCAACAATCAATCAACATTTACTGATTTCAGCCATTGGGTATTTGGTGATGGTGAAACATCAGACTCACTAAATCCGAACCACGAATATCTTGATACCGGAACATACCATGTGGTGCTTTATGTAATTTCCGAACACGGCTGCCGCGACACAACCAACGAAGACGTAATCGTAAATGAAGTAATTACATTTTACGCACCAAATGCGTTTACGCCTGATGATAATGGTATGAACGATGTGTTCCTTGTAAAAGGCAGCGGAATCAATCCCACCTCATTCCATATGATGATTTTCGATCGCTGGGGCGAACTGGTTTTTGAAAGCAACGATATAAACAATGGCTGGGATGGTCGTGTGAAAGGCAAAATAGCGGAAGAAACCACTGTTTACACCTGGACGGTTTCCTACAAGGACATCACGCGACGCAAGTACAGATACATCGGTACAGTAACGCTTATACGCTAAATAATTCACAATCCACTGTCAAAAACTTATTATATAAGCCGGTCGAAAAATGTTAAAATTGTCATTAACATTGTACCACCACAATAATTTGGGCTTGCATTTTCGTTATTTTATGTATTATTGCACGGATTTTTAAAAAACCAGTGATGAAAAAAGAACAGAAGAAAAGAGTTATCATGCATTTTAACAATCTTCCGGCAGATATTCAGGAAGAGGTAAGGAAAAAATATCCTGACGGTTTTACGGATTATAAAATCAAAATTACAAAACCGAACAATGATTTTTTCTTTGCGGTGCCTTATGATACTGAGGACATTTCCTACTTAGTGAAGATTGATGTGAAAATCGATACGGTGAACGATGAAAAGATTGATGAACAACTTTTTCACAATGACGAGGTGATGAAGGCTGATCCAAAAATAAAAGAGGAAGAAGAGGAAGAGGAAGAGCCGGATGATAAACCCGAAGAACCGGATGATGACGATGATGACGACGAATAGCGCATCATGAAAAATAAAAAAAGCCTTCGCAGAAACGTGCGAAGGCTTTTTTTATTTGCGATATCGAACGTTTATTTCGGCAATTTTGAAAGTGCTTCATCGGTTGCTTCGAGCATAGGCTTAGCAGAAAGCTCGCTGCCAACGGCATGTTTCATCCATAACTGAGGAATAATTCTGCCATACGTAAAGATACGAGGAACTTCCTCGCCCATTACTTTTCCTTTCATCTGTTTCTCAAGCTGGAACTGAATCAAATGACCGATGGGATAGGCTGAAAGGTAGAGCGGAGAATCTATCATGTGAGAATAAATGGCAAGTATCGGCTGATCTTTCTGACCGAACACCGGTGCATAGTATTTGTTCCACACATCTTTTGCAATATTAATAACCGCTTCGCGCAGTTCTTTGGGCTTAGCATCCGGATGTTTGTACATCCATTTCCACACACCGATATCAACCAGCGAAACACCCATGATTTCATAGCATGCCCAAAATTCATCGAGGGTAGTATAATATTCTTTGTTTGGATCCACATTTTTAATTCCCAGTAATTCGAGGTCACGTTTCTGGAAAATAAACGCAAGAGCTTCTGTAAATGCCGTATTGGGAACACCCGACAGCATGTAATGGTCTACATCATACAGTGAAAGTGTTTGCTCTACGGTGTGACCAAATTCGTGGCAGGCGATGTTATAACCTTTATAATTCATGCCGCCCTGTGGAACGCGTGTACGAAGATGTGCGTAATCGCCTTTCATCTGAGCGCCCCATGCATGACCGGCACCGCGCGAAGGGTCAACAATAATCTTGGCACTGATATATTCTGCCTTGTCTTTTTTCCAGCCCAGTGCTGTAAGAATATTCGGTAAATCTTTCTGAAATGCAGCAATGTCAATATATTTAGCTTTTACTTTTTTGTCAAGCTCTTCCTGTGGAATGATGCTGCGTGCTTTAAAGCCATCATACCAGATATCGAAAGGCTCCAGTTTGCGATTTAATCTTTTGCTGATAAGGTCACCCACTTTTTTGACTTCAGGAGATGCACAGAAATCTTCGAATATCTTCTCCACCTGCTCCATCGGAATTTCCATTTCCTGTTCAAACTTGCGCTGCTGATAGGTCGGATATTGCGGGCTGTAAGCATCAAGACTTTTCATCGCAATAAAATTCTCGAGCAAAAATTTGTAGCGTGTGTCGGGCTCTGCCTTTGCGGGAATATCTTTATTCGCCATTGTGAACACTTTGTTTGCATATGGATTCCACTTTACATTGGAGTCGTTGATAACAGTATCCGGAATTTCCTGAAGTATGATTCGCTTCATCACTTCATAAATCATTTTTTGCTTTGGAAGTCCATCGGCAGTGTAGTTTGATTTCAACTCATCACGCAGCCCCCAATGACTGATTAACTTAAGATCTTTGGGCCAGAAGGTAATTCCGTTATCGTCCACCAGATTGCCCATGTAAATGTTATATCCCGAAATGTAAGTATCGGAAGCTGTGAGAGCATCGGCAACTTTTTGCTGCACTTCTGCGGGAACACGACCAATGAACATATCGCCCAGACGCGCGTAAACCCATTGTTCGCGGCTCCATTTTTCGCCCAGTTCTGATTTTTCTTTTAATGTGTAGAACGGGAAATTAAGAATGGTTACGTAAGCAATTTTATTCGTGAAAAAATCATCGTTGAAATGTGCCGAAGGTTCGAAGGCTCCAAACATCTCGTCAATCGGCGAAATCTCACCTTTGTCGATGTGAAGTCCGCGTTTTAAGTCGAGACTTATTTTATTATAATTACCAAAAAGCACTTCAAAGTTTGTGGAAAGTTTCTCCATCAGCGCCGATTTTTCAGCAGCAGTACCGGCATAATTATCGATGCAGAATTGTTCAAAAACCTCTTTTTTCCCTTCTTTGTCTGTCCACAGCGAGGCGGCCTGTGTCACACCTTTCGAAATCATTTCTTTATTCGCCTCACCGTATTTGGCAACAAGGCTTTTAATCGTTTTATCGATTGTTTCCTTTTTTATTGAGCTCATGGATTTTGTTTTATCCTTAGGATTAACGGGGCTTTTGCATTGGGTGCCGGCTATCAGCAAAAAACCGCACAACAGCATACAGATTTTTCTCATACAGAATTGTTTTTAGGTCTGACCAAAGTTAGAAAAAAACAAACAGCTCCCGCAAAGCATTCGGAAGAAATATTATCAGAGTAAAGCAAATAGAGTAATACCGCAACGCTATCATGTCTTTTCGTATCTTTGTCGGTACCAAAACAAAAACACAATATGGGACTGATTGCCATTGAAGGAATGGAGTTTTTTGCGTACCACGGATGTTTTGAAGAAGAACAGATAATTGGTGGTCGTTTTATAACCGATATTTCCTTTGAAGCCGGAACACGTGGTGCCGAAGAACAGGATACCCTTACGGGTACGGTCAATTACCAAAAAGTGTATGAGATTATCGCACGGGAAATGACCGTAAAATCAAAACTTATTGAGCACCTCGCTGCACGCATTATTACAGCGGTATATGCTGCTTTCCCGGGCATCTGGAATGTAACGGTGAAGGTAAGTAAGATGAATCCGCCCATTGGCGGCAAAGTGGACAAGGTAAGCATCACACTTAACAAATAGTCCTAAAATGAAAAATGGTTCGTAGCCTAATTGCTGAATTATTTAATCCATTTTCAAATTATCACATTGTCACATTATGGAAAAGCATACGCACTCAAATGAAGCAAAAACAAAGTCCTGTGCCAAATGCGGTACAGCCTTCGAATGCCTTCACAATGCCGACTGCTGGTGTATGGATATTACTCTTACGCAAGAAAATCTCAACTTCCTGAAAGCGAATTTCACCGATTGTCTCTGCCCGTCATGCCTTAACGCTTTTGCCGAAAAACATGATAAATAGCGGTTCACAAGTAACTAAAATTGTTGTATTTTTGAAACATTAAACCAATCTTATATGAAAAAAATCAGTCTTATTCTCGGAGTACTTTTTGTACTTTTTGCAGCCAAAAACATGAATGCGCAAAACTGTGTATCATGGTACCCAACGGAAACATCTTCACGCTGGGAAACGACCAGTTACGACAGTAAAGACAATGTCACCGGCATCACAGTATCAAAAGTGATGAGCAAAGAAATTACCCCTAAAGGTATGGTCATGATTATTGAGGGCGAATCGTATGATGCAAAACATACCTCGCAAGGAAAAAATTCATTTACTGTTGGTTGTGCCGACGGCAAATTCTTCGTAAGCCTTGATAATCTGGTAAACAAATCAATGTACAAGGACATGGACGTGAATGTAACTTCCGACAACCTTGAACTGCCGTATGCTCCTACTACGGGAATGACATTGCCCGATGGTCAGATTACTATGAGTGTTAGCAATAAGGGAGTACCCATAATTAACATGACCATTTCGATTACCAACCGTAAGGTCGAGTCTGTTGAAAACATTACTACTTCTGCAGGAACATTTGAGTGTTATAAAATAACCTATGATGTTACTACCAAATCATTCATCAATGTGACCACAAAATCTATTGAGTGGTATTGTAAAGAAACAGGCGTAGTTCGCAGCGAAACTCACGATTCAAACGGTAAATTAATGGGCTATTCATTACTTACCAAGTTTACTAAATAAGTAAGGCTTCTTTGCAGAAAACTCTTTCACGGAACAAAAAATTTGCTATTTTTGCATTCCGTTAAAGATTTGGTCTCGTGGCCGAGTGGCTAGGCGCCGGTCTGCAAAACCGTTGACAGCGGTTCGAATCCGCTCGAGACCTCAACTTTTTCAAAACCTCCTCAGGTATTTCCCGGGGAGGTTTTTTTTGTTCAAATGTTAAATTTTCAAGTCGTTTAATGACTTAACCATTTCTTTTTTATCTTAGCATCATACAACAAATCATTTTATTAACTCATTAAAAAAAATCAAAATGAAAAAACTTTTTTTACTCATTGCGTTTATCGGAATTGTTACCGCACAGGCTCAAACACCGGCAACATTAACCTTTTCAAACATGAACTTCGGACCGGGAACGATAACCGCCAAAATTATTGACACCACCGGTTTTGTTTCCCCAACCGCAGGTATAAACCAAGTGTGGAATTATGCCTCTCTTACACCCACCGCAACCTCTTCATACACTTCTATTAGCCCGGCATCTGCCTATTTCCCGACAGCTACTTATGCCGATACAAACCTCTCCGCTCCTTTTGTTCCAGGCTGGTACTATCATTATAACCTTTATTATAAAAATGATGCAACAGCCGACGCAATTCTCGGCATTGAGTTACCTCTTCAAAATTACTCCATCACGGCTATATCGGGCGGCGCTAATGATAGCTGCTATATCCTGCCGCAGCATGTCGATTACAATCCGGCCATGAACATGATTGTATATCCTGCCACCATGAATTCTGCCTGGCAATCCACCTACACCGATGTTATCAATTTCCAGCTTACCATTGTTGCGTATATGATGAATCACACGCCCTGCCAGAAAATCACACATTATATCCGGCAGGATACTATTATAGGATGGGGAACAGCAACTATTCCGGCAGCAGGCGGACCCAGTGTTCCTTACAGCTGCCTGCTCGAAAAAAGAGTGACGGTGGCCGCCGATAGTTTTTATATGAACGGAGCCCCCGCTCCTGCACCCTTGCTCAGCGCATTTGGTCTTTCGCAGGGACAACAAACTATAAGCAACCGCTATATGCTATGGCGCGAAAACAGCAATTATCCTCTTATGATTGTCAATTATGGCGCAAATAATTTCACAAAACCCACAAGCGTTGTTATTGACGCCAACGTTGGCACTGCAGGAATTCCCAATATTTCGGACAATGAAACCGTGAATGTTTTTCCGAATCCGGCCTCAGACAAGGTTTCTATCACCGGAGTTCAGAATGCCGATGTAAGCATCAGCGATATTTCAGGACGAATCGTTTATCGCAATAACAATTTTAATTCCGCTGAACCAATTGATATCAGCATCTTTGAAAAAGGCAATTACATTATACGCATTATAAGCAAAAACAATACTGTAATAAAGAAACTCGTGGTATTGTAATAAGTTTTTCTTTAAAAAAAAGGCGACCGAAAACGGGTCGCCTTTTTTTATTCATTAAACAATGTCCGTGTCACACCTTATTTTTTTACAAATTTGAAATGCATTTCTCCGCCTGCAGATTTGAAATTCAAGATGTAGAAACCTTGTTTATAATCGGCAATATCAAGCTGAGTGCGACTTCCCGAATACGAAGTACTGAACACCTGTTTGCCTGTCAGATCATAAATGGAAATTATGGCATTATCCACGGTGTTAAACGGCTTCGTTGTTTCCAAAAATAAAAGGTCCTCGGCGGGATTCGGATAAATGACAACAGTTTCGCCATCGGCAGATGCTTCCTGCAAACCCGACGTATTTACTAATACAGTTGCAGAAGCCGATAAAGATGTGTCGCAATCGCTCTCTGCGCGCAGCCAGTATGTAGTGGGCACCAATGGGTCTACATTTAAAAAATTACCCGTATCAATCAATGCTGTAAATCCTGCATCGGCATACCATGCCCAAACAGCGCCGGTTCCAAGTGTTCCGCCAACAGGTGTGAGTGTTTTTACAGTTCCGGCAGGTGTATTATTATTCGTGATGTTGATGCCGGTAGGGTCAACCGAAGGTGTTTGTACCTCAACATAAACGTTGGATGAATACTGCGACCATACACTATTTGTATTTCCCTGTGCACGCAGATAGTAAACCCCGCTCACGCTTACCGGAAATGCCGTAGTAGAAGGATTGGCGGTACTTGTGCCATTCGGATTCGTTCCCTGCCAGTACCAGGTTACATCATTCTGGGTTGATGCAATTGCCGGAAGCATGGTATTCACACAGGCCGGATTCTGCAGAGCTGTCGGCGGCGGCGGTGTCTGAACCGCAACATAATCCCAGTTTATCCGGTATGTAACATACCATTGGGGGTCGGTATTCTGACCTACAACAATATCATTATCAACACCTGCAGTGAGCGTCGAAAGCAATACATCCTGCCCGTTCAGAGTATAGGTACAATCATCATCCATCCACCAGTCATTAACATTAGAAAATGTAGCATCATCCTCACTGGCACGAAACGACATTCTCAGGGTATTAACACTGACATCTGTTTTGCTGACCAGCAAAATATTCCATGTGCAGGTATAACCGTTTGTGGTATTTGCGTCTCCATCACACATAAGGCACTTACTCATATTGCCGGTGCCATCGCCTGCTTTATACCAAAGCGCGAAATCCAGATTATCGCTTATCTGAACGCTGAAGCGACCCTCTTCATTGGTCGTGGCATCACAATTATTTTTCATTTTTGTTGCCACACAACGTGCCGAATAATTAATATTTTGTGCGCGTAACAAGCTGCCTGCACAAAGTAAACCGATGATAAATAAAAAGGAAATCTGTTTTTTCATAACGGAAAATAATTTAGTTCTTACAACAAATATAGTGGAATTTTCCGGAATTAACCGCTCTGAAAATAACGGACAGCATGCGTTGTTTGGTTCACACTGTAGGCAACACACTAAAAAACGTCTGCTGAAAAACGCAGCCGATGTTAACATTTTTTTCGTTCGTCGATGAAATATTTTATTTAATTTTACTTGGTCATCAAAATTCTATTATTATGAAGTTCAGAAAATTCATTGTTAACCTTATCGTTTTCTTCTTCCTGTTTCTGCCGCTTATAATGTGGGGTTGGTGGCTTCTTACACCTAAAAAACACCTGAAAGTGCTTATTGTCGATAAAACAGTACTCACACCCGAAGGTAAGGAACACAGGTCTTTCGACTGGATATTGAAATACAAACGTTATGTCAAGGAAAACGGAGATTTTTATACACCGGAAAAAGATTATATGGGATTTTTTCCAAAGGATAATAAGCAATATGACATTCATGACCTTAAAGATTTCACCGAAAAACAAATAGACAGCATCAGTAATTATTACGATATGGTTTATTATACGGACACCTATGGCATCTACTATAATGAATGGTATCTGGACACGCTTGAAAAAGAGCTTTCGCGAAAAGTATATGGAGGACTTGACGAAAATGATTACCTGCTGCTGAAGCGCATGAAAGAGCGGAATAAACTGGTGATTGGCGAATTTAATCTCTTCGCCAGCCCATCATGTGGCGACCTGGGTAAAAAGGTAGAAAAACTTTATAACCTGCAATGGTCGGGATGGTCGGGACGGTACTTCGCAACACTCGACACACTAAAAAACCCGGAGTTGCCCATGTGGATTGTTCATTATTATAAAAACCAGCATAACAATCAGTGGCCGTTCAAAAAAGCCGGATTGGTTTTTGTAAATGTTGATGCGCACATTGAAGTGCTTGAAAAAGAGAGAGACCTCACCTTTGAAGGACCTATTGTAAATACCTTTGTTTTTGCACAGGAAAAGTATAATCTGCCCGATAAAATATTCTACCCTTTCTGGTTTGATATCACCTACTCAACCGATACCACCAATGAAATTCTTGCCTATTACCAGCTGTTTCCCAACAGCCGTGGCGATTCCATTTTGAAAGCCTACGATATCCCAACTATTTTCCCGGTGGCTTATGAGCATGTGGGCGGGTATCCGTTCTACTATTTTTGCGGAGATTTTTGCGACCATTTTGCCAAGTTCAACTTTGTGCAATTAAAAGGCATCTGGTACGCACAAATTATGCTTCTCGAAAATAAGCTGGGCGCCGACGGTAAATATTTTTTCACTAAATATTATACTCCGATGGTAAGCCGCATCCTGCAGGATTACTACAAAGACAGGGTACAATATCGAGATTAGCTGGCAGTGAACAGTTAGCAGTTAACGATTGACCATCCCTGAAGAGAGCTGACCGATTTTATCAGATAATGCTTTACTGAAATTATCCGGTCAGGGATATAATATTTGTAGAAACAGAGACAACACACAAATCGGCGGCTCACGGATAATGAGTGTAAAATGTGATGATAATGCATGAGCCGCAATTGATGAAGGTGGTGAAACGAAAAATAACTGATAACAGCTAACTGTTCACTGACACCTGACTTATCCTGGTGCGTGGAATCCGCGTCGCTCCATGTTTCCCCAGCCGCCCTTTCCAATCAGGAAGTGATAGTTTCCACGAAGCGAAAAATATACCGTTAGCGGATGATAATACAGGGGCTCCAAAGCCGCTGCAAATATCATCTTCATCATGTCCGATTTCTTGTTATAACGGTGGTACGAAAATTCCTCGAAAAGAATAGACCAAACCGAAAATGATACCGCGAAGAAGTACACAAAACCCAGCAGCAATATAAAGAAGAACCAGTTAGGTGAGCTCAGCAGCGCAATCATAAGGAAGTAGAAAATACCGACAGTTTCAATGATGGGTGTCATCCATTCAAAAAACAGCCAGTACGGATAACTCAACGTGCCCATCAAGCCGTATTTAGGATTAAAAAACAGCTTGCGGTGCATCAGTAATGTGCCTATGTTTCCACGTGTCCAACGGTTTCGCTGCCGGCCAAGCACTTTTATTTTCTCCGGAACTTCTGTCCAGCACAGTGGATCAGGAATATAAACAATACGAAATTTCTGATTCAGATCGCGCATATAACGCCGCATTCTGATAACCAGCTCCATGTCCTCACCAACGGTACGTGTGCTGTAGCCACCGCATTTTACAGCAATTTCGCGATCAAACATACCGAAAGCACCTGAAATAATCAGCAAGCCATTCAGCCGGCTCCAGGCCATACGTCCCATTAAAAAAGAACGGGTATATTCCAAAACCTGCGTCCTTGCAATAAGATTTCGGGGAACATTCACCTCTAAAATTCTTCCGTTCTCAATCTTGCAGGAATTTGCCACACGGATAACGCCACCTGTAGCGATAACTTTTTCCGCACCATGTTCCTCCAGAAAAGGTTTTACCATTTTCAGCAGGGCGTCATCTTCTATTACACAGTCAACATCTATAGCAACAAAATACTTTTTTGTAGTGATATTCAGCGCAGCATTAATACTATCCGATTTCCCGCCATTTGCTTTATCAATAAAGATAAGTTTGGCATACGCTTTATTCTTCGATTTATAAATGCCCCGAACAGGAGCCGTAGGAATCGCTTCATTATACAGATAGTTGACTTTTTCAAGGTCAAACTCATTGATTACTTTTTCAAGTGTATCGTCTTTGCTACCGTCATTCACAATAATAACGTCAAAGTTATTGTAGTGAATAGACATAAGTGAGTGGATATTATCCACAATAGTCATCCCTTCATTAAAGGCAGGCGCTATTAGTGCCACCGAAGGAGCCAGCGGAGATTGCAGCAACACGCTGTAGTCAACGAAGCTGTTCTTTCGCATATAAGTCACCATAGTCCTTGCCGAGAGGATGGCAAGCAGAATATTGAACACGAATACAAAGACCGTGTACCAGAATATTCCGCTTTCAAAAAAGTATTTGAATAATTCTAAAAATCTATACATCAGCCGTAAATGTCTTTAACGTGAGTAATGATATTGATCAAGTCATATTGATTTGATTTTGACAGATGCTCAATTTTAAGCCATCCTGCCTGGCCCAGACCCAAAAGACCGCGTGCCGCCTGAATGCGCTGGTTTTGATCCCCGTTTTGTATCACCTTTTCGAAGAAATCCATATTCGCCGGGTCAGGCGTGAGACTCAGTATTTCTATAATGGCAAGTTGGTTATTGTACGTTTCGCCTTCATACATATTCTTAAGTGTCACAATTGCTTCTGGCACATCCAGTAAACGCACCACTTTCAGCGCTTCTTCGCGTACATGTTCATCAGGACTTTTCAGATGGGTAAGAATAGAAGGCACCGAAGATCTTTGTTTGAACAAACCGGTCATCTGCATCGCAAAAATAAGCACTTCCGGATTGCTGCTGCCGAGCCATTTTTCAAACGAAGGAATCTCAATACGGTTATTGACCAACGTTGCCAGTGCGTTTATCTTTCCCCATTCGGTAAGCTCCACATGCGGGTCGCTCAGATAGGAAAACGGATCAGAAGGATTGAGCCTTAACCAGGCAAGTCGCGCTTCTGTTCGCAAAAATAAAATCTCGCTGTTCAGGTATTTTGCAATTACCTCATTGGCATCAGTTACATTCATTTGCGCCAACTCACGAAAACCCGTGGCAATGATGTGCCATTTATTGGTATAGAGCTTCTGTATAGAGTAGGTTGTAAGCCCAAGGTCCAAATAAAGTTTATTCAGCTTTTCAGCCGATTCGCCGCTCAGGTTTTTATGTAAATCCAATAATTCGTTGATGAAAACTTCACATTTGAACGGGTCGGAAAGCTCGCCTTTAAGACGGGTATAATCAATGGTATCAATATCTTCAAATAGAAGTCCGGTTATCATTTCCTGATAACGAACAATAAGTTCATTACGGGCATTTGTAATGCGAATATCGCGAACACGATGGAGTATGATAATTACCAATAAACTTATCAGCGTAAGAATGAATAACAAGGTAAGATATACCAGTACTTTTATTAAAACAAACGGCGAATTGTAGGCATCGAGAAAGCTCTGCCACGCCGATTTATTGCCTTTTTCAATAACGGTAACATCCACAGAATACACAGGAACGCCTGTATTAATTTCCGGAATATAAATCTTGTTGCTGACCTTCTTCTTGATAACGCTGTCCAGCTTCTCGTTTCCGGGTGTATACGGTCCGGGCGAATTCTGGCAATAGGCAGCGCCTGCAAAAGAAAACATCAGCAATAGTATCAATAGTATCCTGTTCATGTGTCTTCTTATCATAATTAAAACATATAATAAAGGCTTCCGCCAACCGAATTCCGCGACCTGAACTTCGATATTTTATACTCTTCATTGGCAAAGCCGAAAAATCCGCGTAAAATAAAATGCTTTGCAATTCGGCGCTGATAATCAAAATAAAAATTTGTTGAATGGAGCGTCAAGTCTTGACCCTGATTGATTATCTGCAGATGATCGTCGGGCGAATTGCCGGTTCCTGCCAGCACCGTTACATAGTCGTTTATAGAACCGTCAATGTAATAGCGGCCCATCAAGGTAAAGGCTTTGGATACGCCTCCCTGAATAAAGGAAATATAAGGTCTGAAAGTAAACAGGTAATTTTTATAATAATAGCTCGCCGTGCCGGTATATACCATAACTCTGGTTGAGTCAAACGTAAGATGTCTGAAACCTATTGATAATTCAAACCCTTTGCCGAGTGCCTGAAAAACCTCCGCTCCCACCCTGAAGCGCGGAAAAACATCATTCGGTCCCGAAAAGCCCATATTGAAATAAAAATAGGTTCCTTTGCTGATGTGCGGATAAGCATCAAACTCAAGCTGTGTGGCCGTTTTGTTGAACCGCTTTGCATAATTCAGCCGCCCGATAATGGGACCAATATTGGCGTCCCGCTGATATTCTATAGAAACCTGATTCCAGGTGGGCATATTCGGTGTAAAGAAATCATAAATGTAATGAATCCCAAACCGGTTTTTCATCATCGCATCTTCAACTTCCGAAAGCAGCGCTTTCGCATTCGACGATTCAGGATATTTTTTTACAAAATCCTGTAATATCGGAAGCGCCTCTTTATCTCGGTCTAAAAGATGCAGCGCCTTGGCCTTTTTATACAGGAATGTAGTATCTGCAGGGTATTGTGCCAGCGCCTGATCGGCTGCTTTTAGTGCTTCATCATTTTTAAGCGACCAAAGACCAACGTCTATCATGGCGTCCAGTGCATCATAGTGTTTTTTGCGCGCTTTAATCACTTTCTGCAGTAATATTCGTGCCGAATCATAGCGTTGCTCCCACGAATAGGTCCGCGCCATAAGTACCTCCGCATCGTGATAGGCGGTATCTTTCTTGATAATCTTCCGGCACATCGACCGTGCTGCTGCATACTGGTTGGTAAAAGCCAGCTCGCGCGCTTGCTGAAAAAGTGAGTCCGACCGCGTCATGGGCACAGGTGTTTCATCCTGTGCAAACGCCCGAATCGCAATTATCATGCAGGCTGCAAACAATATATATACTATTCCTTTCCGCATGGGAATGATCTCGTTTTTTAGTTTATCAGCAAACTTCAAACATTACTTGCCCTCGTGAAGTATACTGTTGATTACATTCAGCGAATCGCTGATAATTCTTGTTTTGATGCTTTGCCGTGCCAGCTGTGTTTCAATTCTTTTTATCTCTAGTTCAAGATCTTTTTTATCATCGTCTTTTAATCCCAGCGTTTCAACATTGCGCGTGAGTTCGCCCACGAATTTAATCAAATCACCGCGCGTTTTCTCGGAGTGATATGGATTTTCGGAAATCGCTGCCGGATTAAATGAAGGCATGGGCGCCGGTCCCGTGCGGTATACAGGCTGCTCTCTTTTCCTGAATACAGGGTTCTCTTTCACCGGTTCTTCAAACAGGAATTTATTCAGCATTTCGCCAATATTCACCTTTTCTTCAATTCTGGTTGTGGGTGCACCCTGTTCTATGGTTACCGGTCTGAGCAACATACGTATCAGGTTGGAACGAATAGAGCTTAACAGGGATTCCAGCGACTGCAGACTTATTTTCTGCCAGAGTAAATCAACATGCCATCCTCTTTCGAGGAATAATGCCACCTGCGAATTCACAAGCTGCGGCAGGTTGATATGATAATCCTCATTGCCTTCAGCCATGCGCTCCAGCTCTGTAACAGGGCACGATATCTTCGCACTCATCACCTGATCGCGAATTTCTTCCTTAAAATATTCTGAAGGAACCATGACGTGGTTTTTGTTGGCAATTAGCCCAAAACCGCGGTCTTCAACAAAGTTTCCAAAAATAGAAGCTTTCACCTTTCTGAAATCCGGCACATCCTGCCAGCGATAGCCGTTCAATTCCTTGCTTATCCATTCTTTTACCTGAAAGTCGTGCTCTCTGTCGCGCAAACTCATACCCTGAACCTTGTACAGCACTTCGCTGATACGTGTATGAGGGTCGGCAAGACTGGTAATAATATCGTATGTCCAGTCGGGAATAACATGCGTATCGCTTGTTTTCAACGGCACCTGAACATCGGCAATGGCCTGCTTGCGCATCAATAAATGTTTTACCCTGATGGCAAGTTCATTTGGTTTGAATGGCTTCGCCAGATAATCATTTGCGCCAAGCTGAAGCGCTTCTATAATGGTATCTTCATTCCCAAGCTTTGAAAATACCAGAATAGGTGTTGGTTTCTGAAGCTTGTTTCTCACCATGTCAATGATGTCTGTACCGTTAAAAAACGGCATCAGCATGTCCGTCATAATCAGGTCAAAATCCTGTTTCTGGATAATTTCAACGGCTTCTTTACCATCGGAAGCAATTACTACTTCATAATTATCCTGCAAGAGTTTGTGCTCAATGGCTTTTACCATCATAAGATCATCTTCGCAGACAAGTATTTTCATTTCAGTTCGAATTTGGTAATACTATTTTCTTTTAAAAATATTATCCTGTTAATGTTCGTAATTCAGCAATCGCATCTTTGCTGACACGGGTTATTTTATCCATCATCACATCCAGTTTCTCAGTGTTACGACCTGTAAGCAAAATGGTGTCCATAGCTTCCACATCGGCTAAAATAGATTTGATTCCCATGAATGAAAGCTGATGAATAAATTTGTTTGCCTGTTCGCGCAAGGTATCCCAGTCTTTGCGGTCAATGCTTGCTTTCATTTCTATAAGCAGCACGGGGGCATTATCAATAAAATATTTTACCATTTCATTCATAAAAGACATATCACCCGATGCAAGCTCTCTCAGATATGCCAGATCAATGAGCTTCTGTGCTTTTGGTGCCGCAGGTTCTGCAACCTCCGGCTGCGCAACGGCAGGTTGTATCTTTTTAATACGGATGGCAAGTTCATTGGGGCTGAATGGCTTGGTGATGTAATCGGTGGCACCAATCTTGAAAGCCTCCACAACCGTGCTCTCATTGCCTAATTTGGAAAGCACAATAATAGGAACGGTTTTCCCAAGCTGGTTGCGCACCAGATTGATGAGCTCCAACCCTCCAAAAAAGGGCATCAGCAAATCGGTGATGATAAGATCGAAATCTTCAGCCTTAACGCGCTCAGCGGCAACCTTACCATCGGGAGCTACGGTAACCTGATAATCATCACGCGTTAACCGATGCTCAATGGCTTTTGCCATCATGAAGTCATCTTCGCATATCAGTATTTTCATGTGTTTAAATATTTTTGCAATTCTTTAATTGCACGTTCACTCACAAGGGTAACTGTTTCTATAAGACTTTGAATTTTTTGAATATTCTCTCTTTTCTTGGCATACAATTCTATGCGCTCTACCAACCCGACAATGGATTTTATTCCCATAAATGTAAGCTGGGGTGCGTATTTATGTGCATGATGATACACCTTCTCATAATCATGAGCGGTATAACACGCTTTCATACCGGCAAGAGTCTCGGGTGTATGATCAATAAAATACGTTATCATTTCATGCACAAACGCCTTGTCGCCACCCGAAAACTGTTCGAGGTACGACAAATCAATCAGCGACTCGCTATCATTTATAATAGTATGCTCTGCTTCTGCCTCATGCTGCTTCATGGTTGCCATGCGCAGATTTTTCATTATCTTATTGTACAGGTCTTCGGGTTCGTAGGGCTTTGAAATAAAATCATTGGCTCCTACATCCAGACAGCGCTGAAACTCTTCATTAAAAACGCTGGCCGAAATACCGATTATGGGAATGTTGCAAAGCGGCGGAGCAAAATCATGGCGTATCCGCTCAATTGATTCATAACCATCCATTACCGGCATCTGCAAATCCATTAATATAAGATCAAATTCTTCCGCTTTAAGCTTGTCAAGGGCTTCGCGACCGTTGTGTGCAAACTGCGGCATCATCCCGTGTTTCTCCAGAAATTTTCCCAGCAAAACCTGATTCAAATAAACATCGTCAACAACGAGTACTTTTTTTGTCTTCACTGCAAATCCTGTGTTTATACCTGTATTTTCGCCGCTTGTAGTGCTTTGCATCAGCTTAATCCTCCCTAATGAAAAATGTTTTTAAGCGATTCACGACTATAATTTAACAATTTTATAAATGTCGTTCATGCCACTTATATGCTATTTCATCAAAAAGGTTTCACTGTTGGTCGATTATTTTTAATATTTAACCGTTTAATTATATTTTAACTAACAAATATACGGATAATTGTTAATAACTTTTGTTAATAAATCCAGTTTATTTATTAACAGCCCGTGAATTCCAGTTTTTTACGCGCAAAAAGCACCTCTAAGATAATACTAATATTATATGTTTTAATTGAAATATAATGCGTCATTTAGAGCGCTGTCGCCAAACTACCAGTATTTTCAATGGTTTCAGAAGAATTATTTCCTTAAAAAAAAGTTGACTGTTTTATTGGGTTAAAAAATAATATAACTAATTTTGAGCGCGAAAATTAACGCCTTCTATGAAAGACCAGTTCGACCCGCGAATCAACCACGAACAAACCCGAAAAGATATCGGATACGTTCCCCGCAAAGAAGCTACCCAGGATGACTATAGCCGCATAGGCTTTAAATCCGGACTTGAAGTACATCAGCAACTTAAAACAAAACGCAAGCTGTTTTGCAATTGCCCCGCAGGACGCTTCCACAAAAGCGATGTGTTTGACGCTGAGGTTGTTCGCCATATGCGCCCTACCCTCAGCGAACTCGGTGAATACGACGGGACCGCCCTGATGGAATTCAAAACCCGCAAAAATATAATGTACAGAATCAAAAATGAAACGACCTGTACATACGAAGTTGACGATACACCCCCATTTTTGCTGAACCGCGAGGCGCTCGATATTTCTATTCTCATTTCCCTCTTGTCCAAATTAAGCATCGTTGGCGAAGTTCATATTACACGTAAACAATATCTTGACGGAAGTATTCCTACCGGTTTTCAACGCACCGCCATCATTGGTGTTGAAGGCGAAATCTATCTGAAAAACAAAACAGTAAAGCTTATTCAACTTAGCCTGGAAGAAGACTCATGCAGGGAAATTTCAGATATCGGCCACCTTCGGATATATAAAACCGACAGGCTGGGAATGCCTCTCATCGAAACCGTGACCTACCCCGAAATGCTGAACCCCGACGAAGTGAAGGAAGCCTGTGATTATATCCGCTTTCTCGGACGCAGTACCGGACTCGTACGCACCGGTATTGGAGCCGGCCGTCAGGATGTAAACGTAAGCTGCAAAGGCGGAACACGCGTTGAAATTAAAGGCGTGGCACATACCAAATGGATACCCGAACTTACACATAATGAATGTTTCAGGCAGTGGGCATTACTCAAAATTAAAGAAATTCTGCTTTCGCGGATGCCCGATCCTGCCGCATGGAAAATGAGTCACAAAGAGCTGTCAGGAACAGACTTTAACCACCAGTTCGACCTGCTGAAAAATGTTGAGAACAGCAAGCTGAAACTGTATGCCGTGAACCTTCCTGGCTTCCACGGAATTTTATCGCACTTTACCCAGCCCGATCAGAGTTTCGCAAGCGAAATCAGCGACCGCCTGAAGGTAATTGCATGCATCGAAAAACCGAACATGACACACTCTGAAGCTCAATTCCAGCTCATGTCCGATTTGGATATGCGCACGATTTGCAGCCAGCTCAACTCAAATGAAAACGATGCCCAGATACTTTTCTGGGGACCCGAAGAAGATATCAAAACAGCGCTCGAAGTTATTGAAGAACGCTGCCGCATGGCTTTTCAGGGTGTTCCGAACGAAACCCGCAAAGCGCTTACCAACGGCACAACCATTTTCGAACGCGTGCTTCCCGGCGCCGACCGTATGTACCCCGACACCGACTCTGCACCCATTCCATTGGCCGACAGCGATATTGACCGGCTCGGGCAAAACCTCCCGACAGAGGTGATTGACCGTTACAAACAAATGCAACAATGGGGAATTCCTGAAGATGCTTACACCTATATCTTCAGCCATAACCATTTTCCGCTTATTCAGACCATCATCAACGAGTGCGGCACCAACTCTTCGTTTACCGGAACATTTTTCGGTCATGTTCTTAAATTCGTTGAAGGACATTATAAACCCACATCCGTATTCCGCTATGAGCAGATAAAGGAAATGTTCGACTTCCTGAAAAAGAACAAACTCGATGTGCGTCTGGCAAAACAAATGCTGCCTCTTTTATACGAACATCCTAAAATGGACTTCGATTCAATTCTGGTCAGCATCGGTTTTAAAAAAGTGGACAAAGAAGAATTGTTCTCGAAGATTCCTTACCTCGTACAAAAATTCTCCGAAATACGCCGGTCAGACAATGAACGTGACCAGACAAACTGGATTATGGGACAGCTTCGCAAAACAGCTACCGGCAATGTGAACCTGAAAGAACTGTACGAAAAAGTGACGAAGAAATAATTTAGCAGCAGCACCATTTATTAACTGAATTAACACAGCCAACATGAGCGACGATATTTTCCAGGGATATAAAGGCCAATCTCTTGAGGTACTTAAAAAATTCAATATCCGTGTCTGGAGTACGGCAGTGGTAAGCACTACCCGCGGTACTTTTACCGGAACCGTGCTTCCCCGTGCCGAAAACGACGACGACATCCATATCGTCATGAAAATCCCTACCGGTTATAATGTCGGCATCGATATTTTCACCATCAAGGAGATGAAGGAAACCGGCTATAAAAAAGCCAACTACAAGATTCCCGAAAGAGAATTCCCTATGACGCCCGGCTTACCTTCGGTTAAATTGCTTGGTACCGGAGGTACGATTGCCTCACGCCTCGATTATCGCACAGGTGCCGTTATTCCGGCATTTTCACCCGGCGAACTTTATGGAGCCGTTCCCGAACTGGCAGATATCTGTAACCTTACTACCGAAAAACTTTTTGCCGTCTTCAGCGAAAATATGGGTCCAGACCAGTATAAAAAACTGGCGATTGCCATCGGAAAAGAAATTGAAAACGGGGTCGACGGTATTGTAATCGGCCACGGAACAGATACACTGCATCATACCGCTGCCGCACTTACGTACATGGTTCAAAACTCTCCGGTACCTATTGTACTGGTTGGCTCACAGCGCTCATCAGACCGCCCCAGCTCCGACGCCGCACTCAACCTTATGCACGCCATGACCGCCGCCGGACACGGAGATATTGCAGAAGTTATGGTGTGTATGTTTGGTCCGACATCCGACGAATACGGATTCCTGCACCGCGGCACCCGCGTGCGCAAAATGCATTCATCATACCGCTCCACCTTCCGCACCATCGGCGATACACCTCTGGCCACGGTAACGCGCAAAGGGGTTGTTCCGATTAAACAAGAATACAACCACCGCCGCAAAGACCGCAATGTTACCATCATGCCGTATTTTGAAGAGCGTGTGGCAATGATTTATTACTATACCAACATGCACCCCGACATGATAGATTCTCTGGTAGATAACGGCTATAAAGGAATCATCATTGTTGGCACCGGTCTCGGTCATGTTAATAAACCGCTGTATCCCGCTATTGAAAGGGCTACCAAAAAAGGCGTTGCCATTTATATGACTGTTCAAACACTCTGGGGTTATGTTCACATGTTTGTGTATGATACTGGCCGCGACCTGATGGCCAAGGGCGTTATTCCCGCAGCCAATATGCTCCCTGAAGCCGCGTACATCAAGCTGGGATGGGCATTGGGACAAACCAGCGATCTGGAAAAAGTGAGGGAAATAATGCTTACGCCCATCAATGATGAGATTACAGAACGTGAGCCTTATAACGGATATCTGGTGTATCAGGGCGGCGTTCCCGAGGTGGAAGAGTTTATCAGGAATGTGCATAAGTAATTCCGGAGACACAATTATTTTGTAATATCCGGTTGTAGTTTTGTTTCCGGTTTTGGTATGCGTTTTGAATACAATGTGCAATTCGTTCCGGATATGAAAAAATTTCTGCCAATCTTATTTCTATTTTTCGCCACTCAGCTGTCCGGTCAAAATACGGATAAGCTGGATAAGGAAAAGGGCATTTTTAACCTGAAACTTCTTGCTGAAGTGGATAGTGGTTTCCGCAGCATTTTTGAAGACCCCGACGTTTATTACCCCAGGTATGAATTTGCGATGCTGGAAAGCAACTACACCTATCTGGGCGACAGCATGCCACGTGCAGGAGATGTTAAGGCTAACAAGCTTTTTTTAAGCACAACCGATAACCGCATTACGGGTATTAAAATTGTTTTTCCGTTTGATTCGGCTGTAATAAAATGGCTCGAACGTTCGTATGGCTCACCTACGCTGCCGTTCAGAACTACGGAATATGAGAACAACAAAGCGGTTTGGGCTATAGCCATCTGGCAGGGTCATGATGTTCGTATGGTTTACACCGCCAAAAAATATATAGACAGCAAAGACTCCGAAAAATCGGATGTCCCGGATTATATCTATATAAAAATAACTTCGCTCGAAACCGAGCAGCTGATAAACCACGGCGAGAACCAAAAATAGCGGGCGCGCCCTATTATTGCTTCACAATTTTCCAGCGGCTGATTTCATTGCCGAGTTTTATATTCATCAGATAATTGGCTGCAGGCAGAGCTGATAGGTCCATCCGTGTGTATTCCGAGTTGCAGCCCGTGGTAATAAGCAAGCGGCCTTCGAGGTCGTACAGCAGTATTTCCGATTCGGGAGCCGGGCTGTAATTGCTTATTTTAATATTGAGCCAGCCCTCTACAGGATTTGGATAAATAACAATATCATGACCGGCAAGCTGATCGTTATAGTTGATGTCAGCGTAATTTTGTGCTCCGCCCTGAGCCGTATCTGCCAGCGATTTCAGCGGTGGCATAATAATAATTTGCCGCGAGATGCGGTTGCCCGAAGCATCGTATGAGAATTCTATTACCGGCACACCCGTGGGTGTTCCCTGCGCGAATACGCCCATGTTCATGATGAATGCCGAGAAAGCAATGAATAATTTGCTGATGGTTGTTTTCATGTGTTTTTTTTGTAGTTAAAATTAAGAACTAAGAACTGAAAATAAAACAATTTGTCAGAATCGAAATATTGAATCCCGAAGGGATTATAGCTCTGTAGAATCCTATTTGCAACCAATCCGTACGACCCCGAAGGGGTCGAAGATTATACACCACACCTTTTGCTACAGACCTTTGATGCCTCCGGCATCGATGTTTGGTAGCGATTCAATAATAGCGTTTTTGCGTCTATCATGTATTTTAAAACAACAAGTGCGAACAAACGGCTATTGACGGTAAAGGCGAGCGGGTTGTTGAAATTTTCAAAGAACGCCTTAGGTTGTAATTTGAGCGCTTAAAAAAATATGATGAGTGCAAAAGTGACCATAAAATATAATACTATAAGAATTCCAAAAATAGTCTTTCGCAACGTTGGTTCACCTTTATAAGCCGATATAATTCTCTTGTATTTGTCTTTATAAATAAACAAATAGCAATTGAATAGGAAAAATGTCAGACCTATTGCAACTATAGGAACTTTATGAAATTTATTGAAACCTTCCGAAGTCACTTTAAATACTTTAATGTAAATCGTCATTAAATTGAGGCATACACCTAAAGTAAGTGCAAACACAACGTTCCATTCTGAGCCACTCCAATGCCGTTTTCTATTCAGCATCCTGTATATTCTAGCAAAAACATAATAGTAAGGGTTCATAGCTTATTTTGTATTAATTATTAATGGGGCCGGATTCGTCGAGAATCCAAAGGTTGGCAAAATCATGATACCAGTGTTTCTATAAGAGCTCTGAGAAAAAGCCAGTGGGTTGTTGAAAATTTCAAAGAACGATAACCTCTATTTTCCCATACTAAGTGTGAAACTTTAGCTCAAAATCGCAAAAATAATTGTACCTGCAATGTAACAAAGCACTAATACCCACCCAACAATTTTCCAACTTTTTGATTCATTTTTAAACTTCTCGAATATTTTTTGATACCTCTTTCTTCTTTCATAAAAATAATACAACAGAACATTCGAAATGATAAAAAGGCCAATCATGCAATACCTTGCAAAATTTGAATTCAAGGAAAAGCCACTCAATAATAAGCTACTATTAACATTTACCAACAGTAGAATAGAAAAGAGCATATTTGTTGCGACAGTTTCATATACTGGCTTTTTCAAAAGAAAGCGGTATATTTTATACAAAAAATAATCTATCAGTATCATTGTCCTAGTTTTTTATATTCAAATGAGATTCTGTTTGAGCCGCCAAGCATTATTCCATAGCTATAATTACCTAATCCGGGGATTAAACTACCAGTAATTAGAGACCCCGGAATAAATAGTTTATCGGAGGAAAGACTCGATTGAACATTATCAACTTGACGGTAATAGCCGTTCCACAAGCCGAAAGCATCACAAATAGAAAAAGTAGTTCCTGCTGCTTGTACAATTGGATGTTTAAACATATTTGCGCCACCGGCAAGTCCATTTAGCCCAATTCTTGTCCACTCCCCCCAAGTTCTTCGGCCATCCTTATTTGACAAAACATAAACATTATACGCATTTGCAACTGAAAAACATCCTGAAACACGAGATGCCCAAATTCCGAAACCATTCATATTCTCGGCACCTATTGTAGCAAGACCCATTATCGAAGTCATACCACCTCCGCCTCCGGTAATATCCCCAAATGTGTTGCTCTCATTATAGTTATCACTAGGATTTGATGCAACCGTTCCTCCCAATGAAACGAAGGTTCCTTTGCTTGATCCTACAATACTCCATTGTCTTTCAGAATAGATATAAACATGATTAAAAATTTCACCGGGAAGAACCGGGAAGGTCACATAGGTTGAATTGTAGCGCCCACCACCTATTGAAATTGCCGGTGCGTAGTATCCGTATGAATTTCCGTTTGATTCCATCGGGTAAGTTGTTGCACCGCCACTTCCAAATGTTGTCCAATCGCCTCCGCATCCTGCTGCACCAGGGGCAAACCTGACGGTTATTCCATTCCATCCATCTAATGCGTACATTCCCCTTCCATATACTTGGTCCAATTGGTCATTGTAATTCGCATGTGAAACTCCTTCAACTATTCCACCATTACCACCATTTGCAATCCATCCACTGGGGTCGGTAAAGGCAAGCGGGTTGTTGAAACAATAGCTGTAGCGGTTATAGCTTTGAGAGTAAGTCGGGGACTGAACAAAATTGTCGGGGCTGAGCATACGCGCCATCAGGGGGTCGTACATGCGGCCGTTCATGTTTATCAGTCCAAATTTATCTAAATGCTCATGGCCGGTATAGCCGCGGTTAAACATAAAGCCCGGCATGGTTGAGGGTGTGTAGTTCTCCCAGGTTTGAGGGTCGCGCCGGCGCCCCCAGGCATCAAAACTCATGGCTTGCTCAACCACACCCGCTGCGGTGGTGATGGCCTGCCACGAGCCTTGTATATCGGTATGTACATAATGCATTTGGGGTGCACCACCGCTCACTTTTTCGCATATGGCCGCGAGGCCGTTGCTGCCGCTAATATAATGCCGCTCACGGCGGCCGCTGCCATCCAGGTTTTCTTCAATTTCATAATCGCCCATGTAATAGGTGCGCTTGCCATTGCTGGTGCCCGTTTCTTTGAACTCCGATATGAGGCGCTGCTGCTCGGTGCCGTACGTAATATTATACGTATAATTCCCTTCGGCAATAGTGAGTGCTTTCCCAAAAGAAGAATACGTAATATTCTGCGTAAGCAGTTTGTTGGGCATGTTGGTAAGGTCGTAATAGGGCTGCGTAATTTGGCTCAGCGCATGTATCTTGTCGCCGTCATACACATACTGCCCCACATTGGTTTTATCCTGAATGTTGCCGTTGTCCTGATAATTGATGGTTTGTACGTTGCCCCAATCGTCGGTAATGGTGTGCAGGCGGTTCAGCGCATCGTAGGTAAACGTTTCTTCGAGGTACAGTCCGTTACGCGTGTCGGTACGTGCCGAAAGCTGCAGCTTGTTGTTATAACTGTAATGCAGGTTTATAAAGTTGTTGGTTGTGGTGATATCGGTGAGCAGGTGCGTAGTGGGATTGTATGTATTATTAGTAACAACAGCGCCCTTATTGAACTGCGTAATTTGCCCCAGTGCATTTACCGTATTGCACCGCCAAATAAGGTTATTGTTGGGCAGACTTGGCGCTTCGATTTTCGCCAATTCGCCGGTATATGGGTTATACGTATGCGTTATCATAAATCCCGACGGATATGTGTAATTCAGCAATCGTCCGTAGCTGTCGTAATTATACCCTGCAATATACGAATTCGTAGCCCCGGTCAATACATTTTTTATGGTTGTTTTTCCCGACGATAACCTGCTCTTGCTGTCGTAAGTAAAATCCTGAGCATTGATTTCCACGCTTGAGGAGTTCAGCCGTTTTACGATGGCGGGCAAACCCTTGCCATAGGTTTTAGTGTCGTAAGTATAATTGGTGGATCCTTCGGGTTCAATGCGCTGCAGCAGCCTCCCGAGAATATCGTATTTCGTGGTAATAATCAATCCGCGGGCATCGGTTTGTTTTTCCAATTCGCCAAATCCGGTGTAAGCATATGTGATGGTTCCGGCGTCGGCATCAAACAATTCGGTTTGCCTTCCCATGATGTCATATTTCATGGTTGAAATAACACCTGCACTGTTGCTCAACTGTCCGGTTTTACCGCAGCTCAGGTAATTAAAAATCATGGTGCCGCCGTCGTCGGTGCTGTTTATGATATTGCCGACAGCATCGGTAATTTGCGATGTTATGGTTCCCAAAATGTTGTCTGTTACGCTCACGCCAGTGCCGCTGATATCATAGGAATAGCTTTGGCTTATTCCCGGTCCTGTCTTATTTATCAGGCGATTCGTAATGGCATCATAACTATACATAATATATTCGGGCTGCGAACCGACAAAATACGGCAGACTTTCTGTTTTCAGACGGCCACGCAGGTCGTAGCATTTATCGGCAAGTATAGTATTATTATTAAAATTTCTGCCTTCGCTGCGGATTTCCCGTCCCAAACGGTCGTAATACACAGTAACAGACGCAACGCCCGATTGCCATTGAACGTTTGCCGTAAGCGCATTGGCAGGTGTATTTCCGCCACTGCCTGCCCATATATAATACGTTCCGGTTGAAACGCCGATGGGTGACGTTGTTTTTACAAGCCTTCCGAATTTATCGTATTCATAGGTTGTCGTAAGATTGTTTGCATCTGTACTTTTCAGTATGTTTCCGTATTTTGGCTCATATACAGAAGTACTGACATGTCCTAGCTGATTGGTTACCTTGGTAACGAAACGGTATTTAGAATCGTACTCGCAGCCGGAATACCTTGTAACGTTTGCCCCACTTACTTTAGCCGTGGTAGATGTTTTTTTTAGCATGCCCGTCGTGGGGTAATATTCATAAAGATTGGTTACCGCAAGCGTTGCATTGGTCGGTTCCAGAATTTTATTTTTAAGCTGTCCGTTGGTGTAATACACATAGGAAGTATTTCTTACGTAAGGAACATCACCGGGGGCGGGACAAAATAAATTCTGTGTCGTGGTTTTTTCAGTAAGCGGCAGTCCAAGTGCCCATCCGCCGTTTGCAAGGGCAAGTAAATTACTGAACGTATATTCATTTGTTGTCCGCCATTCAAGCGTTCCGCCGCGAGTCAGCTCTGTAATTGTTTTCGCAATATTACCGTATGCGTCGGGTTCGGCAGTTATTGGATCAAGCTTTGTAAGACTGCTTAGCCCTTTAATATTATCCAAGGATTGTGTTGACACGTTGTAAATCAGAAAACGATTCCCGTATTTTTTGATTTTATTCGTAAACAGGGATTGGTTCAGGATATTGCCCGACACATCGAGCACCTGCGTTTTTACAATAAACGGGAAGGGTCTTGATGCACCTTCGCGACCATACCATGTAATTTTAATAAGTGAATCTGCTTTTAGAACTTCCGTAAATTTTCCAAATCCCATATACCCTTTCCCGAGCAGATGCGACTGTGCATTTTCATAGAAGTAAACGCGCTCATTAAAAGAGCCGAAGCCGTTATCAAACTGCACATGCGTGGCAATCGTCAGCGGAAAATTCACGTCTATGTAGGGATAGGTTGCATGAACAGTGTTTGAATAATGACCACGATCCAGAAGGGTGCTGAATTCGGATTTAATAACAACATCAAATCCATTTTTTATTTGAGTTACAAGCTGACTCTTATCCCCTGCCTTAAAGGAAGCAATGGTTTTCCCGTCATAAAAATCAGTATGGTTATCAATGTTGAAAAATCCAAGCATGCCGTTATTCGCCATCATTTTAGCGATTACCCCGGAACCTGAGTAAAAACTGTAGTTAAAATTCTGTTGCTGCCAATTATTATACCCGGTGCTATAATACACGCTATTTATTTTGAGCGAAACCTCCGGGGGGAATGTTGCAGTTTCGTATTCCCTGAGCAAGATATCTGATTTACCATCTCCGTTAAAATCGGCAATATCTAAATAATTATCATAATCTTCCGGTTGCTGTGTGATTTTTGTGATATCAATTAATTGAATCGAATTAAAATGATCTTTTCCATTGAAAATGCAGGTATACCATTGGGTGTTTTTGCTGTATGAATTTGGTAAGATAGTAGTAGTTCTGTAAGCGATATCAGAAATCCCGTCACCGTTAAAATCCGCAATCTTAACATATTTCAAGTCTACTGCGTCTATATTAAAATTGTCTATGACTCCCTTGCTGACAAAGTTACTCTGTTCCCATTTCAGAATTTCGTTTCCTTTTATCAGTTCGGATTTTCCATCACCATCCAGGTCAATGGCGAGTAGCTTTTGTACACCTTTAAGAACAAGGTCAAGCTGTGTTCCAAACCATTGGTGCCATTCGAGCCCGTTTATTCCGAACTTCAAACCGGAGATATTCCAGGTATATGATGTAGAGCCGCCCACCGAGCTTATTATCCTTGATAAAAAATCAGGAAAACCATCGCCATCAAAATCGCCGACTTGTAAACATTCGGGCATTACATCATCTTTAGCTATATGAGTGCTTCCATTGTTAAGGATTATCTGGTCAAAGCTGGTCAAGATACTATTGTTGTCAACTAGCTGCAAGGCGTAGAAGTTGCCGCCCGCATTAAATTGATAGAAACGACCGGAATTGTTTATATAAACCAACAGTTCTGCCTTCCCGTCCAAGTTCATATCTGAAGCC
Organism: Bacteroidota bacterium; assembly: GCA_037133915.1. Taxonomy (NCBI): domain Bacteria; kingdom Pseudomonadati; phylum Bacteroidota; species Bacteroidota bacterium. Next base: position 28,123 of record JBAXND010000020.1, on the reverse strand, counting down.
AAACAATGAGTAAAATCATTGAGAAACTGTCCGGAACCCGACGGCGAGAACGTGACGGTATTGTTGATGTTATTTGCAATGTAAAGTGTCCAGTATTTGGCACTATTTATATAATCAATGCGAACCACATCGGTAAGTCCGTCTCCGTTAAAATCACCTTCAGTAAGTGAGTAATCATTTGCGGCTCCTGAAACAATATCCTGTTGGTCAAATGCAATATTCGGAGGTTGGCTATTATCGCCCCAGCTAAACACAGTAGAATTATTTTTTTCGCCCTGAGCTGACAGCACAATTTCGTTCAAATGAGAGTAGGTTTCGGTTGAATAGCTGAATATATATTCTTTTACCGGACAGCCTTCGGCATAGGTTTTTATAGCGCCTAACAACATATTTTGTTCAATCTTTGACCCGTTTACAAACTGCGTATTTTTATCATCGCGATTACCTAGATAAAAAAACTTTATGCTGTTATACGGAGTAATTCCTGCTGCAGCGTTGCCTGTATATTGTATTTCAGAAGGGCTCCATTCGCCGGTAGCCTGATTTTCATTGTATAAAAAGACAATGTAATTGCCGTTTACGTCTGTTATTTTATTGCACAACCATGTTATTACCGATGGGTCTTGAGTACTGCTTTGGCGTTCAATGCGCGAATCGGCAGTATTTCCGTATTCAAGGACTTTACCATCAGCAGTAAATACTTTAAAATATTGCGGACCGCTGCCGGCAAGGCCATAAGAAATTACTTTAGAAAATGATTCCATCTCGGTATGATACTCTGCACCATTTAAGCCATAAGCTATTGTTCCCGACAAAATGAGCTGCTGCCCGTCAAGCAAAAATTTGTCATCGGGACCAAACTTTACTCCATGTATATCGGTATCATTAAACATATTTGAGCCACAACGGCTGATGTATGAAATTCCATTCAGATTAAATCCGACGCCTAGCAATCCGTTTCCCGCTTGACTGTTATAGCTGATAGAGATTCCCGGCTGCATGCCGGCAGTACCGGGCGGAACATCAACAGGCATCTGATAACATGCTGCCCCGTTAGGTGAAACACTAAATGTTCCCGGAATACTACCAACCGCCTTGGACAAATCAAGAGGCCGATTAAAGCTGCTAACATTGGTTTGATATGGAACATCATAAACAATATTCTGATCAATGTATGCACGAAACTGTTGACCTGATTGCAATGATGCGGTTGAGAACGGCGGTTTCATGTTTACAGCATCTCTGGCATAATATGCCCCTGCCGGCGTATTAGGCTGCGACAGCTCGAGTGTGGTCTGCTGCGCAAACACCTTATTGAGAAATGAACCGTATATAATGACAGCAAGCAAAACGACACAGCGCCCTATTATGTTTCTCTTCATTTTTATTATTTTTTTTGAGTGAAAAATGAAATTATGACTTCGCTTGGGTATCATTGAATTTTCGATTCAAGCGCTTCAACTTTTTTCTGCAGGGCTTCATTTTTCTTATTCAGTTCAATGATGTAAAGCGTGAGTTCCTCAATTTTCTTCATCTGCAGATTTTGCATTTCGCCAAGGTTTAGTCCATTTTCAATAACCTCACATTCAGAAGGAATTTCGGGAAGGTGCTTGTTCGCTGAGAGGTATTTCTCAAGTTCTGCAAGTGGCATAGGTTTGAAATCATCAGCAAAAACATAATCGCTCCATACGTCGGTTTGGGCTGTAAATTCTAATGCTTTTACTTTCGCATTGATGCGAACAAAATCGCTATCCCATTTTAGAATTTCTTTATTCTGCGGAAACGTTATTCCAAGAACACCTGAAGTATAACCATACAACACGGGACCGTCAACCACATGAGTTCCGAAAGCTTTGGTGCTGCCGTACCAACCCAGTCCGTGATTATGATCACTGCCAACTCTGAGGTAAATATCCGAGTCATTAATTCTCATATTGCCCACTAAATCTAACTTTTCAGTTGGAGCTGTGGTTCCAATGCCTGCATTTCCACTTACCAGAAGACCGTTTGCGGGGGCTGCGGTGCTGACGCTGTAACCTATAGCTGCATTTCCATTCACCTGAATTTTACTGCCCACAGTTGTAGTGCCTAATCCAATATTTCCATTCACCAGAAGACCGTTTGCAGGAGCCGCAGTACTGGCGCTGTATCCAATAGCTGCATTGCCGCTTACCTGAATATTGCTTCCAACAGTTGCCGTGCCTATTCCAACATTTCCACTAACAATCATACCGTTTGCCGGCGCGGGGGTGCTCGTGCTGTATCCTATGGTTACATTACCGTTCACGTGAAGCTTACTTCCCGGAACTACGGTGCCGATTCCCACGTAACTTCCATTATCATAAACTATCGAACTGCCTATTTTAAAGGGTGTTCCCGTAACAGTGGTCCACTTTGTCAGGTAATTTATAGTTTGTGTGTTGGTGGCAGAGCTTACAGTTGTCTGCGAATACACTTGGCTGTATGCCAATACCGAAATAATGATTATGATTACTTTTTTCATTGTGTTGAATTTTTGATTTATTTGTATTCGATTTATTTGTTTCAATAATAGTGTACAATTCCGGGCGCTTCGACAAGCTCAGCGAACGGACACAGAGACCGGAAAAACGCCGTACCCTAAGCCGGATGGCACGTCCAATCACTTCAGTGCTTTACTAATTGTTGTTTTTTAAAGCAGAAAGAATATTCTGCTTATCGTTTTGTAACATCCCTACTTTCCTAATCAGAGATGTTTGAATGAAATGAAAACCGACAAAGTTTTTGCAAAAATACAAAAATGAGAATGTGTTGTCAATACCCCTAAAAACAGTGATTTACGACCAATTTTGGACGTTCATCTAGCAATTTACTTATTTTATGGAGTGCGCTAAAGAGTGCGTATAATATGGCGCAAAGGTGATTTGTGAAATAAAAAGTTATCAACAATCAGAAATACAGATGCTAACCATTGATTATTAATATGGTTGCATAATGATATATATACAGAAAATTGTGTGCTTCTTAGATAAACTGCTCGCCTTTTTCGATTTTTACATCGTTCACAATCTGCCGGATTTGCTGCTCGTCTGATTTGGGGCATACCAGCAACACATTGCCCGACTCCACTACAATATAGTCTTTGAGTCCGTGCAACACTACCAGCTTGTCTTTCGGCATATTTACAATGCAGTTGGTGCTTTCGTACATGATTACATTTTTGCCTACAATGGCATTGCCTTTTTCATTTTTCTGTCTCACATCATATAAGGAGCCCCAGGTACCAAGGTCGGACCATCCGAAATCAGAAATTAGCACATACACATTATCGGCTTTTTCCATGATACCGTAATCAATGGAAATGCTTTTACAGGTGGTATAGGTGTCTTTAATAAAGGCTGTTTCCTGCGGTGTATTAAACAGCGTAAGTCCTTTGTGAAACGCTTCTTTTATCTCCGGAAGGAATTGTTCAAACGCGTTTAATATGCTTTTCACCGACCACACAAATATACCGGAGTTCCATAAAAAATCGCCGCTTTCTATAAAAAATCGCGCCATGTCTATGGCCGGCTTTTCGGTAAATGTTTTTACTTTACGGATGCGTGTATCTTCGGGAAACGCACCGTTATCTTTATGTTGAATATAGCCGTAACCCGTATCCGGTCTGCTTGGTGTGATTCCGAGTGTAATCAGCCATTCATGTTTTGAAGCAGCATTCAGCGCCGATTGCAGAACGTCATTAAAGGCGTCTTCCTTCATAATAATATGATCGGAAGGTGCTACAACAACATTGGCATCGGGGTTCAGCACAAAAATTTTATAGCATGCATAGGCTATGCAGGGAGCCGTGTTGCGGCGTGAAGGTTCAGAAATAATCTGCGCATCGGCAATCTGCGGAAGCTGTTCTTTAACCAGTTCAGAATACGAATCGTTGGTAACAATATAAATATTCTCTAAGGGAATTGTTTTAAGAAACCTTTTAAAGGTTTGCTGGATAAGGGTTTCGCCTGTTCCGAGTATGTCGATGAACTGTTTTGGGCACGATGTCCTGCTCATTGGCCAGAAACGTGAGCCGATGCCCCCGGCCATTATGACACAGTAATTGTTGTTATTCCTCATTCTGTTGTTCGGGTTTGTATGCTGACAATTTTGTGCAAAAATATAAAAAACAACCAAAGATACCTATTCATTAACACTATACTATCCGGGTATCGGCGTTACTTCTGCCATCGGATTAACACGGTATGTCCTTTTGGTCGCCTCTAAGGTACATGAATACCATGTTCTGAGCTTTTTCCCTTTACGGAAAATCCGACCGCCATCAACACTGAACAGCGCGCCTTCGGGCAATTGTTCGAGCAAGATTACTGACGAATCGGGCCGGTCATAACGCCGCAGTACCATATGGAGCTCACGGTCGGCACGTGCCGATGCTTTTATTCGGTTCACATATCCGGCAACCGCCTTTTGAATATCTTCAGGGAAAATGCCTGCAATATTAAGCTCCAGCAGCAACCGCCTGTATTCTTCTTTCCAGTTCTCACCGTGCGGGTCGCGCAGCGTATTGAATTTCTCGTAAAACTTCAGATGCGCTACTTCATGAGCCAGCGTAATAAGAAATGAATACGGATTCAGATTATAATTGATGGTGATGCGATGGAACTTGGTATCACCGTTAGGAATGGTATAATCGCCGTATTTGCTGCTTCGTTCACGCGTAATTTTAAGCCGGGCACGGCTCTGTGTGAGCCATGCAGTAACGATATCAAAGCTCGCCGGTGGTATAAAACGAAGAAGAATCTCTTTGGGATCAGGCATGTTTAAGCGTCTGTAATTCCTTGGCGGGAATAGCTTTACCAAAAGTAGGACATCTTTCGTAACGCCCTTTTTTACCGGTATAGCATGATGTAAAAACACTCAGCGTGAATAAGGCAGCTGCAATTACCATGACTCTTTTAATGCACATAAAATCTGTTTGTATCTATGAATGTGATGGTTTCTTTTCACTTGTCCGGCTCCAACCGGGACAGTCGTTGCATTTCTTCTTGGTGTGGCACGACGGCAGTATCAGAGCGCCGGCAAGTAAAAGCGCCACGAATGCAATTATTCTGAATTTATTCGATGTTTTCATATCTTAAATAGAGAACTCAAAATTACTATTTTTATTTGCAACCGCCGGAAAAATCCTATTTTTGACCTGTTGAAACGCTAATATTTTACTTATAAACTCAATTATAATATGAAGAAAAAAATCCTGAGCCTTGTTTTTGGTTTCTCGTTGATTTTTATGGCGGCATCCATGTACGCCTGCACCAACTTACTTGTTACCAAAGGGGCATCGGCCGATGGCGCCTGCATGATATCCTACACGGCCGATTCGCATGTGCTGTTTGGTGAACTGTATTTCCGCGCTGCAGCCGATTATCCCGATGGCACGATGTTTCAGATTCGTGAATGGGACACCGGCAAAAAACTGGGGAAAATTAATCAGGTCCGCCACACCTACTCGGTAATCGGCAACATGAACGAACATCAGCTGGCTATTGGCGAAACAACCTTTGGCGGGCGGGAAGAACTTGTTGACACCACCGCTATCATTGACTACGGAAGCCTTATTTATCTGACGCTGCAACGCGCAAAAACGGCCAGGGAAGCCATCAAAATCATGGGCGATCTGGTAGCCGAATACGGCTATTACAGCGAAGGCGAATCGTTTTCAATTTGCGATGCCAATGAAGCATGGATACTCGAAATGGTGGGCAAAGGTCCCGGCAATCGCGGCGCTCTGTGGGTTGCCATGCGTATTCCCGACGGCTATATCAGCGGACACGCCAATCAGGCACGTATCACGACTTTCCCGCTTAATGATCCCGAGAATTGCATTTACGCTAAAGACGTTATTTCGTTTGCACGCAAAGAAGGCTGGTTCAAAGGCGAGGATAAAGACTTTAGTTTTTCAGACACCTATCATCCCGTAACGTTCGGTGGTGCCCGTTTTTGCGAAGCACGCGTGTGGTCAGCGTTCAACAGGGTGAATAAAGATATGGGCAAATACCTTGATTATGCCATGGGCAAAGATCTTAAAAACCGTATGCCGCTGTGGATAAAACCCGATCAGAAGATTTCTGTTCACGGACTGATGGAACTCATGCGCGATCATTATGAAAACACGCCCATGTCGATGAGCGAAGATGTAGGTGCCGGTCCTTATCATTGCCCTTACCGCTGGAGACCCATGACATGGCAGCTCGATGGTATAGACTACATTCACGAACGCGCGATTTCAACACAGCAAACAGGATTTTCTTTTGTGACTCAGTGCCGTTCATGGCTGCCCGACCCAATTGGCGGCATTTTCTGGTTTGGCGTTGACGATTCTTATAGCACCGTGTACTCACCCATGTACTGCGGAATTACAAAAGTTCCCGAATCTTTTGCACAAGGAAATGGATCTATGATGGAATTCAATGAGAACGCGGCATTCTGGGTATTCAACCAGGTTTCAAATTTTGCCTACACACGCTATAACGACATGATTCCGGAAATACGGGCAGTGCAGGCCGAACTCGAAAAGAAATACCTCGACAACACCGCAACCATTGATGCCAAGGCCGGTGAACTTTACAAATCATCACCTAAAAAAGCAATCGCATATCTTACCGAATACAGCGTTACTCAAGGCAACGCAACGGTTAAACGCTGGAAAGAACTGTACGCCTACCTTTTCACAAAGTATATGGATGGCAACATCAAAACAAAGGTAGAAGGACAAATGAATCCAAAGGTTCAGCAACCGCCCATGAGTGCCGACTGGTACTGGCTCATCGTTCGCGAAACCCGCAATCGTTATCGTGCCCTCGGCAAAGATTGATCTGCCAAGACGTTGGTAGGAATCCATAAATGAAATATCTTTGATCCCCGTTGCATCAACGGGGATTTTTTATTTTACACTATGCCACTGCTCGAAGTTAATAATCTTACTACCGAATTTTCGTCTGAAGGTATCACCACCAAAGCCGTTGACGGAATTTCATTTTGTGTGGAAAAAGGCAAGATACTCGGCATTGTGGGCGAATCCGGTTCAGGAAAATCGGTCACATCCCTGTCTATAATGAGGCTGATACCATCACCTCAGGGCAGGATTAGCAACGGTCAGGTAATATTATCCTTACCCGATGGCTCAACCACTGACCTTCTGTCATTGCCCGAAAAAGAGATGCGCCGTTTTCGCGGAAAAGAAGTTTCCATGATTTTTCAGGAACCCATGACTTCGCTGAATCCTGTTTATAAATGCGGACGTCAGGTTGCAGAAGCCATCATGCTGCATCAGCATGCTTCTAAACAAAAAGCAAAAGAAATTACGCTGCAGTGGTTCGCCGAAGTGCTGCTTCCCGATCCGGTCAAAGCATATAATTCCTACCCGCATGAGCTTTCGGGCGGACAAAAACAGCGGGTAATGATTGCCATGGCGATGTCGTGCCGGCCATCTGTTCTCATAGCCGATGAACCTACCACCGCGCTTGATGTTACCGTTCAGAAAAGCATTCTTGAACTGATGAAACGCCTGCAGCAACGATTCGGAATGAGTATCATTTTTATTACACACGATTTGGGAGTCATCGCCGAAATTGCAGACACGGTGCTTGTAATGTATCACGGGAAGATTGTGGAACAGGGCATCGCCCGTGAAGTGTTCCGCAATCCAAAACACCCGTATACCAAAGGTTTGCTGGCATGCCGCCCGCCACTCGACCGACGTCTTAAAACATTGCTCACTGTCGGCGACTTCCTGAAAAGCAGTAATTCAGAGGATTCCGGCAATACCGTGCTTCCAAAAGAACAATTAATAACTGCGGAAGAACGGACGGTAAATCATAAAAAACTGTATGCTGAAAAGCCCATATTACAGGTCAAAAATCTGCGAAAGCATTTTAAAATACGCGGCGGTTTATTTGCCAAAAATGATCAATATTTCAAAGCCGTTGATGACGTAAGTTTCGAAGTATACCCGGGCGAAACGCTTGGTCTTGTTGGAGAATCGGGATGCGGCAAAACCACATTGGGCAGGGCAATCCTCAGGCTGTCGGAACCTGACGGCGGCTCCATCGTATTCCGGGGAACCGACATTACAATGCTTGGGAGCAAGGAATTACGGGCATTGCGTAAAGACATTCAACTTATTTTTCAGGATCCGTATTCCTCACTGAATCCACGGATAAGCATAGGCAGTGCTATCTATGAGCCCATGGAAGTGCATCGCTTATACGGCTCGCCAAAAGCACGCAGAAACAAAACGATTGAATTGCTTGAACGTGTAGGATTGAATGAAACGCATTACAACCGTTACCCGCATGAATTCAGCGGAGGACAGCGTCAGCGTGTGTGCATAGCACGTGCACTTGCCGTAGATCCTAAATTTATTATCTGCGATGAATCCGTTTCGGCACTCGACGTTTCGGTTCAGGCACAGGTACTGAATCTGCTGAATGAGCTCAAAAAGAATTTTGGTTTCACGTATATTTTCATCTCACACGATTTGTCTGTTGTACGTTTTATGGCAGACCGAATGATGGTGATGAAAGACGGGAAAATCGTTGAAATGGCAGATGCAGACGCCATTTGCAGCAATCCGCAAACCGACTATACGCGAAAGCTCATCAGTGCGATACCCAAAGGAAATTGATTTTTTATCAGTGTTCTTTCAGAATACTCCTGTTCACTCAGTTTGATTATATTTGCACAGGTCAATATCTCAACCCGTAAACCTATCATGCGTAAAATATACCTTGTACTGCTGGCAATACTTTCAGGAGCTTTGTTGTCGCTCGCGTGGCCGGCACGAGGTTTTCCGTTCCTGATGTTCATTGGCTTCATCCCATTATTGTACATTGAAGATTACATCGGCAAGAACCGGCATAATTTCACCAGGTCAAGCGCCTTCTTACTTTCCTACATTGCATTTTTTGTATGGAATCTCCTTACTTCGTGGTGGATTGTGTATTCCTCGGTATTTGGTGTGTGCATGGCAGTCGTATTCAATTCCATGTTCATGGCCATTGTGTTTCACCTGTATCACATGATTCGCCGCAACCTGTTCAAGAGCCGCGGAGGTTTTTTTATACTGGTATTTTTTTGGATAACGTTTGAATTGTTACATCTCGACTGGGATCTGTCATGGTCGTGGCTCAACCTCGGAAACGCTTTTGCAAGCTGGCCGCACGTGGTTCAGTGGTATGAATATACAGGCGTATTTGGGGGTGATGTCTGGATACTTGCCGTGAATATTCTGCTCTATAAAATGTTGCTTTCGATGTTCGGAAGTATCCGCTCTCGCGACCGTGCCATCGTGCTGAGTGTCGGAACATTTCTGTTGCTGGCCGGTCCTATTGCCTTTTCAGAGATGAAGTATTACACCTATGTAGAAAAGGAAAATCCCGTTGACGTAGTCGTTGTTCAGCCTAACATTGACCCCTATAACGAGAAGTTCAACGGTATGAGTACCGAAGAACAATTGAATAAAATACTGCGCATGTCGCGCGAAAAACTTGATAAGAATACAGATTATCTGGTATGCCCCGAAACCGCCATTCCCGAAGGACTTGTGGAAGACAGACTGGAGCAGACCATCAGCTTCGACAGCCTGAAAGCACTGATACACGATTTCCCGAAATTGAAAATTGTGATAGGCATTTCGTCGTTTAAAATTTACCGCGATGGAGAAAAGCCTTCGCCCACGGCACGGCATTCCGAAGCCGGCGATTATTGGTTTGATGTGTGCAACTCAGGTCTGTTCCTCGATTCGACGTACAAAGCACAAATCTATCATAAGTCAAAACTTGTTCCCGGTGTAGAGATGATGCCGTTTCCCAAGATATTCGGTCCTTTGAGCGAGTTTGCCATTGACCTTGGCGGGATGACCGGAAGCAATGCCACACAGGAAGAACGCACGGCACTTGGTCCCGTAAAGGGCGGTATAAAAGTAGCAAGCGTGATTTGCTATGAATCCATTTACGGCGAATTTGTTACCGGTTATGTTCGCAATGGCGCCAATATCATCACCATTCTTACCAACGACGGCTGGTGGGAAAATACCGCCGGGCACCGTCAGCATATGCAATATGCCAGACTGCGCGCCATAGAGACCCGAAGAAGTATTGCCCGTTCGGCAAACACAGGCACTTCCTGCTTTATTGATCAGCGCGGCGATGTTTTTCAGGCAACCAATTATTGGGAAGACGCGGTAATCAGGCAAACCATCAATGCGAATACGGGCAAGACTTTCTACGTGCGTTTCGGCGATTATATCGGGCGCTTTTCGTTCTGGGTAAGTTGTGGCGTACTTCTTTCTTACGTTGTGATGCTGCTGCTGAACAAGCGCAAAAAAATCAAAATACGCCTTCCACACCTGAAGAAAAAAGTGGCTGAGTAATATTCATGTCCAAAAAACAGCAAAAAACGGACATGATAGAAATGACCGGATGACGGGCTAAACAAATCATTTCGTGCCGCGAATGGTATCACAGACAAATTTTACGGATTCTGAAACGGGAATGAACTGAATGCCGGTGGCATTCGTTATTTTCTTGTTTGAAAACGTGACTAAATTCTGTGAAATACGTGCTGTTTCTTTCGTGAAACCCGGCTTACGACCGGTAATCATCGTACGGAGCTTTTCGGTAGTCCACGCCAGCTCCGTAAGAAAACGACCTGCTCTGGCGCGTGGTCGCTTCATCCCCAACGTATCAGTAATGTAATTCAGAATGTCGCGGTATGAAACATTTTCAGACGACACAATATAACGCTCATCATGAAAGTCGCCATCCATAAGCGTTATCATCGTAGTCACCACATCGCGCACATCCACAAATCCGTTTACGCCCAGTGTGTAAAAATTAAAACCGTTGGGCATGCGATCGAGCAAGCCTTCTATAAGACTCTCGCTGCTTCCCGGACCAATGATCACCGAAGGGTTCACTACCACCGTGTTCAGACCTTCTGCGGCACCGCGCCATATTTCCTGTTCGGAATAATATTTTGATTTGGCATAGCCCGAATTCTTTCGTGAGGTACGCCACAACGTATCTTCATCAATAGTCTCGCCGGGTTCGCCGCTGCCAATGGCAGCAATAGAACTCACATGACAGAGTTTCTCAATGTTGTTTTCCAATGCGGCATTTACCAGATTGGCCGTGCCATCGGCATTGGTCTTCGACATAAGTGCATTATCCGTTTTTGAAAACGATACCACACCGGCACAGTGAAACACACGACTGATGCCCTTCATCGCTTCATCCAGCGAATATATATCAAGCAAATCACCCTCTACCCATTCAATTTTCGAAAACAGGGTTTCGTAATCATCGGAATAATATGAGAATATTCGTTTGGTGCGCGATGTATCCGACTGAGACCGTTTGAGAGCACGGACTGCACGTCCCTGCGACACAAGGTTAAAAAGAAGATGTGAGCCCACAAAGCCGGTTCCGCCTGTAACAAATACCATAACAAGTGGTTTTTCACAAATGTAGAAAAATTAATTACAGCAGCCAATTCTTCAATTAAAACATCAAACCGGATAAATCTTCTTAATTTTGCGCTTCATCAAATTTCCGGAAAATGAATTTTATTGAAGAGTTAACGTGGAGAGGTATGATACACGATATCATGCCGGGAACAGAAGAATTGCTGAACAAAGAAATGACGGTTGCTTATGTGGGCATTGACCCAACCGCCGATTCATTGCATATCGGACATTTGGTTTCGGTGATGATGCTGAAGCACCTGCAGCTAAGTGGCCACAAGCCCATTGCACTTGTCGGCGGCGCCACCGGCATGGTGGGCGACCCTTCGGGAAAATCGGAAGAGCGCAATCTGCTGGATATTGAAGTGCTGCGTCACAATCAGGATTGCCTTAAAGCGCAATTACATAAGTTCCTTGAATTTTCAGGACCTGCCAATGCCGCTGAAATGGTGAACAATTATGACTGGACCAGCGAATTTTCATTTCTCGATTTTTTACGTGAAGTTGGGAAATACCTTACGGTGAACTACATGATGGCCAAGGATTCCGTGAAAAAACGGCTTGAAACGGGCATTTCGTTTACTGAGTTTTCATACCAGCTTTTGCAGGGATACGATTTCTTATATCTGTATCAAAACAAAGGATGCAAGCTGCAGATGGGCGGTTCAGACCAGTGGGGCAACATCACCACCGGAACCGAACTCATCCGGCGCAAGATTGGCGGCGAAGCCTTTGCCCTCACCTGTCCGCTCATCACCAAAGCCGATGGTGGTAAATTTGGTAAAACAGCCGAAGGCAATATCTGGCTTGACCCGGCAAAAACATCACCGTATAAATTTTATCAGTTCTGGCTGAACACATCGGATGAAGACGCAGAAAAATACATCAAAATATTTACACTTTTCACGAAAGAAGAAGTGGAAGCCATGACCGAAGAACACCGCAAAGAGCCTCATCTGCGCTTACTTCAGAAGGCATTGGCCAAAGATGTTACCATACGCGTACATTCCGAAGCCGATTATAATGCTGCTGTGGATGCATCGGAAATACTGTTTGGAAAAGGCACGACCGAAACACTGAAGAAGCTTCCGGAAGATATGCTGCTGGCGGTTTTTGAAGGCGTTCCGCAATCAACGGTAAGTACAGAAATTATAACTGCGGGCGTAAATATCATTGATTTCCTGACCGACCACACCAATGTACTTCCTTCTAAAAGTGAGGCCAGACGCAACCTTAAAGAGAATGCTATTTCGGTGAATAAAGATAAGGTTACTGAAAATACCGTCATCGGTGCCGAACATTTGCTTGACGGAAAATATATACTGGTACAGAAAGGCAAGAAGAATTATTTTCTGGTAACCATGAAATAAAACAGGTAAAAGGTTAAAGCTGAAAGGTAAAAGAAGAAGCCGTCCTTACAGGGACGGCTTCTTCTTTATTATTCACGGCAGGTATTAATTGCAGAATTGTTTTGCGTAGTATTTAGCCGTGAGTTTTTCGCCGGTTGCTTTTTCAATCATATCATTCCATTCGTAGCGCATGCCGGGTTTGAATACTTTTTCAATAAAGAATTTACCGATTTCAGGATTGTTCACCCATCCAATACTTTTAATATCGTCGGTTTTGTAAACATTTTTGGCAATGTAATAGGTAAATTGTGATGCCAGCATTTCGCCCAAAAGGTAATTGTGATAATAACAGGGCGAGGTTGCAATATGAATTTTTGATGCCCAGTCAGGTTCATTGCGACCTGCAGGACGTTTCAGCAACTGGTATTTTTCAACGAGATCCCACCAGAATTTGTTCAGATCCTGATCCGGATTTTCGTACAGACCTTTTTCAAAGCGGTACATAACCTGTGCCCAGCGGCTGAATGTAAGCTGCTCAAGGCGGAGCGTTTTGTAGCAATCGTCGGCAATTTTCTTAACCTCTTCATCTTTCAGTCCCAGCATAGCTTTCAGCCACTGCGGATTGCTGGACAGGCGGCCGAAAAACATCGCAACAGCCTCGGTAGTGAAGGTATGAGCGGCATCACGAAGTTCAAACGGTAAGGCACGTTCGGTATATTTTGTATAGGACGCATGACCGAATTCATGAAGCAGCGTATTCATCCAATAAGAGTCATTCTTTACATTGCAAAGTACGCGCACATCGCCGGCTTTGTCAATATCAGTGCAGAATGCATGCTGGTTTTTGCCTTTCTTTTCGTAGAGGTCGCTTTTTTTGATGACGTCGGCAATATCAATACCAATGCCTTTATAGTAGTCTTCCATAATCTTAACGTCATCTTTTCCTTTAAAATAAACGTCGAGATCAACTTGGTAAATCTTGGGAGCTTCCTGGAAGAAACGGTTTTGATAATGCCAGGGCATCAGTTCTTCCTTCTTTATTTTATATCTTTTTGCAAAATACTCATCCATTTCATTTTTGAGCTGTGCAAAAGCGTCGCGCGTCAGGCTGTCGAGTTCGTTGAAGATTTTTTCAATCTCCGCAGGATCCTGTTCGCTGAGCTTGAGGCTCATTTCGTGATAATTTTTGAATCCAAGTTCTTTGGCTGATTCATTGCGTTTTTTCACCAGCGCAATCACATCGGCTGCGATATTTGCACCTGATTTTTTCGTAGCTTTCCAGGTATCTTCCAGTTTTTTGCTGTCGGTTGACGTGCGCAGGATTTCCTCTACCTGATTATCTGTTAAAGAGTCTTTGCCTACAACGGCGCGGAAAGTATTGAATTTCAATCCGATTTTCGATTGCATATCAATCATTTCCTTTGACTTCACGGTGTCTATCTGTTCGCCCAGAAAAGAGTTGTAGATAACATCGAGCTGGCGCTTCAGCAGCGGGTCTTCAATAGATTTTGAGTCCCGAATCTTTTTAATGGTCTCGAAATCTTTTTTATTTGCAAAAATCTTGGTCAGTTCGAATTCGGCGGCAGCAGCTTTGTTATAATCAGCTTCGTTGCCACTAATTTCGGCATTCCATGATGAGAGGGTAACTTCCTTGTACAAGGGAATTACTTTTTCATCAAGTTTTTTGATAAAATCCTGCAGTTCTTTCGTCATGTCGGTTTTTTTGTTTGAACTTCCACAACCGTTTAAAAAACTGGTTGCAATTACCGCAATCATTATAAATGCGGTCACCTTGAAGATTTTTTTCATGTTGAGGGTGTTTGGGTTATACAATCAATTAACTATTGTTTTTTACTGGTCACTGAAATCAGTTCCACTTTAAAAATAAGGGTTGCGGCAGGTGGAATATCCATGTAGCCTTGTTCGCCGTAAGCTAAATCGTATGGAATATATAATTCCCATATGGCGCCGGGTTTCATCAGCAGCAGGGCTTCGGTCCATCCTTTAATTACTCCGTTTACCGGAAATTCGGCAGGTTCGCCACGGTCATATGATGAATCAAATTTTTTACCGTTTACCAATTTCCCTTCATAATTAACTTTCACCGTATTGTCGCCATTAGGGCTTATTCCTTCACCTTCCTTAATTATTTTATACTGCAAACCGCTTGCGGTTGTGATAACACCAGGCTTTGTTTTATTCTCTTCCAGAAATTTCGTTCCTTCTTTTTTATTTACTTCGGCAGCTTCTGAATTCTTCAGTTGGATTTTCTTCTGCATATCCTGTTGGAACTGATCCATAATTTTTTGTTTCTGTGCCGGACTAAACAGGGAGTCGTTTCCTTTAATTCCCGCCATAAAAGCAGCCTGGAAAATATCATTATTGACTTCTATCCCGTTTTTCTTCAGGTTCATCCCAATGTCCGCACCAATAATATAACTGATGGTGTCAAGGTTTGTTTTGAGTTCGGGCTTGGTGTTGCAGGTGTTTTTTGTTGTTTTACATGAGATGACTGACATTGCCAACACAAGAGCAATGACAATGGTTGTGATACTTTTCATTTCGTAAAATTAATTTTTGTGATTACTATTTGATTTATTTATGTGACGGTTAATCGTTGATTTAAAAAAATCTCCAGCGCCATCTTTGTTGGTACAAATTTATATTAATTACGATTACAAAGGAATATGATTCAACAGAGAATAAAAAAAGCGGCATGAACAGCCGCTTTTTATCAATTAATGCTTTTTATCGAAATCAACCTTTGCCTTTAGCTTTGGGTTTGGTTTCGCCGCCTTTATCAGCAGCAGGAGCTTCGATTTTAATCAGGTCAACTTTGAAGATAAGGGTTGAACCACCCGGAATTCCCTGGTTGCCCTGATCGCCGTAAGCGAGGTCAGAAGGAACATACAATTCATAGGAACCACCTTCTTTCATGTGCTGCAGACCTTCGGTCCATCCTTTGATAACACCACTCAGCGGGAATGTTGCAGGCTGATTGCGTTCAAAAGAAGAGTCAAATATTTTACCATTCAGGAATTTACCTTCGTAATTAACGGTCACCTGATCGGTTTCTTTGGGGGTTTTGCCTGTACCTTCTTTTATCACCTTGTACTGAAGACCGCTCGGGAGGGTAATTACGCCGGCTTTGGTTTTATTGTCGGCCAGAAATTTAGCACCTTCAGCTTTATTAGGCTCGGCAGCTTTGAGCATATTTTCTTGCTGACGTTTCTGCATTTCTGTTTGGAAAGCAGCCATAATCTTTTGTTTTTCAGCACTTTTAAATATTGTAGAATCAACACCTTCGAGTGCATCTTTAAATCCCTGAATCAAAGAAGGGATGCCGAGGTCAAGTGAATCGCGGTTTATATTCTCTTTCAGGTTATTACCTATGTTTGCGCCGATAACGTAAGCAATGGTATCACTGTGTGTTTTGAGATCTCCGCCGGGTTTGTTACCGCCGCATGAACTCAAAATCAATGCAATTGCAACTGATAGAACAAATACAACTGAAGTCTTTTTCATGATTGATGTTTTTGGTTATTATTCTTTATTGTTAAGCGGCACAAAGGTAAATATAAAAACGCTATTTCAAAATTTCGGACAAGAATATATTGAACCTATCATTATGCACTTCAGAAAATAATATCTTTAATAATGTTCATAAATTTGTTAATTAAAAAAAATAGTTCTAATTTTGCACCCCAATTTTGAAATAACCGGTTTAGATTTTGAAATACAGATAAAAATGAGCAATTTAAGTTACAAAACCCGTACGGTAAGCGCGAAAGAAATAACCCGCGAATGGTTTATCATTGATGCAGAGAACGAAGTACTTGGGCGTTTAGCCTCCAAAGTAGCCATCATGCTTCGCGGAAAGCATAAGGCATATTACTCTCCGAACCTCAATTGCGGAGACAATATCATCATCATCAATGCTGAGAAAATTGTCCTTACCGGCAACAAAATGACCGACAAAGAATACCTCCGCTATACCGGATATCCGGGCGGACAGAGGTCACGGTCGCCCCAGCAGGTACTTGCTGCCAAGCCTACCGCTGTGATTGAGCACGCCGTTAAAGGCATGCTGCCACGCACCCGTTTAGGAAGCGATATGTACAGGCACCTTTTCGTGTATGCCGGAAACGTACATCCCCACGAAGCACAGCAACCCAAAGAAATTAAATTAACTTCAATCAAGTAATATCAGTCATGGAAGACGTTCAGGCTTTAGGTCGCAGGAAAACTGCCGTTGCAAGAATTTACCTCAGGGAAGGAAGCGGAAACATTACCGTTAACAAGAAAGATTATAAAGTGTATTTTCCCACACCTATTTTACAACACATTGTGCTTCAGCCGTTGCAGATTGCTGAATCATTAGAAAAATTTGATATCCATGTAAATGTTGATGGTGGCGGTTTTAAAGGTCAGGCCGAAGCGCTTAGCCTTGCCATTTCAAGAGCACTTATAAAGGTTGACCCGGAAATCAGACCGGCGCTCAAATCAAAAACGCTCCTCAGAAGGGATCCGCGCATGGTTGAAAGGAAAAAACCAGGCCAGAAAAAAGCCAGGAAGAAATTCCAGTTCAGCAAGCGTTAACAGGCAGCTTTGCCTCAGATCTTGTTTAGTATCTAAATTGTTGAGACTACCAATGGTGCTACTCAACAATTGGCTTTAATGACAAAGTAACAAAGAAAGTAAACATAACCACGTAAAAATCAATCTAATGAGTAAAATTAATTTTCAGGATTTACTGGATGCCGGTGTACATTTCGGCCATCTGAAACGCAAATGGAACCCCAATATGGCACCATATATCTTTATGGAACGCAACGGGATTCACATCATTGACCTTCATAAAACATCTGCCAAGATAGAAGAAGCCGGCGATGCCATGAAGCAGATTATCAAATCAGGTAAAAAAGTACTTTTTGTTGCTACCAAAAAACAGGCTAAAGAAATAGTTGCCGATCTGGTAAAAAGAGTGAATATGCCTTATGTTACTGAGCGCTGGCCGGGCGGTATGCTTACCAACTTTGCCACCATCCGTAAAGCCGTAAGGAAAATGGCCGCTATCGATAAAATGAGAACCGACGACACCTTCGAGAAAATTTCAAAAAGAGAACGTCTTCAGATTATCCGCGAGCGCGCCAAACTTGAAAAGAACCTTGGCAGTATCGTTGACCTTACACGCCTTCCCGCAGCTATTTTTATCGTTGATATCCTCAAAGAAAAAATTGCAGTTGCCGAAGCAAAAAAACTGAATATCCCAACATTCGCTATCGTTGATACCAATTCAAACCCCAACGAAGTTGACTTCCCTATTCCTGCCAACGACGACGCTTCAAAATCAATTGCACTTATCGTGAATGCCATGGTTGAAGCAATTGAAGAAGGCCTGAACGAGCGCAAACTCGCCAAAGACAAACAGGATAAAGAAGACGAAGACGAAAGAGATATCGCAGTTGAAAAACTTTCATTGAAAGAAATGGAAGAACGCGAAGAAGAAGAAGAACGCATCAGACTCAAGAAAGCCGCCGCTAAAAAAGATGTTGGCCGCGTGAAAGAAGTAGTTGAAGGCGAAGAAGACGACGACGATGCCCAGAAAGAAAAAACTTCTGAAAAAATCGTCAAAAAACCTACCGGTCCTAAAAAGATCATTTCTAAAAAGTAATTATAACTCTTTAATACATCATATTACAATGGCAAATATTACTGCTGCTGAAGTAAACAAACTCAGGCAAATCACCGGATCAGGCATGATGGATTGCAAAAATGCCCTCGTTGAAGCTGATGGCGATGTTGAAAAAGCAATTGATATACTCAGAAAAAAAGGACAAAAAGTAGCCAACAAACGATCTGACCGTGAAGCCGGCGAAGGTCTGGTTATTGCAAACACAGACGCATCAGCCAAAGTAGCGACCATTACCATGCTGAACTGCGAAACCGATTTCGTTGCCAAAAATCAGGAATTTGTTGACCTGGCCAACGCTATCGCAAACATTGCACTGACACAGAAACCCGCTACCATGGACGACCTTAAGGCAATCAGCCTGAACGGACGCACCATTGCCGAAAGCATCAGCGATATGATTGGGAAAACCGGCGAAAAAATGGAACTCTCAGAGTACCATATTATTCAGGCTCCCCGCGTATTCGCCTACAACCACATGGGAAACAAACTGGCCGCTATCATGGGCCTGAACAGCGACAGCGTTGCTGATATTGATACCGTTGGTAAAGAAGTGGTCATGCAGATTGCAGCTATGGCTCCCGTTGCTCTTGATAAAGAAGGCGTTGATGCTAAAATAGTTGAACGCGAAATTGAAGTTGGCAAAGAGCAGGCACGCGAAGAAGGCAAACCTGAAGAAATGCTCGAAAAAATCGCTATCGGCAAACTGAACAAATTCTATAAAGACAACACCCTGCTCAACCAGGATTTTGTGCGCGACAACAAAAAAACAGTTCGTCAGTACCTGGAAGAATCAGGTAAAGGTCTTACCGTTACCGAATTTAAACGCGTTTCGCTGAAGTAATTAATGCGTTTATAAATATTAAAAGGGAGGGAAGCTAATCATTCTCTCTCTTTTTTTTTCAGCCATTTTTTGAATTGTGCTATTTTTACAGAAAATAAGAAAGAATGAAATTTAAAAGAATACTCCTGAAACTCAGCGGCGAAAGCCTGATGGGAACCAAACAATACGGCATTGACCCTGCCCGTCTTGATGAATATGTAGCCGAAATAAAGGCGGTTGCCGCAACAGGCGTTCAGATAGGCATTGTGATTGGCGGCGGCAATATTTACCGTGGACTCAGCGGCGCAGGAGCCGGCATGGACCGCGTTCAGGGCGATTCCATGGGAATGCTCGCAACAGTTATCAATGCACTGGCATTACAGGCTACCTTTGAAAAAAACGGATTGAAAACACGCGTTTTCTCAGGCATTGCCATCAACGGAATGTGCGACCCCATGAATGCCCGCGAAGCCATCAAATGTCTTGACAATGGCGAAATTGTAATCATGGCAGGCGGTACTGGAAACCCGTTCTTCACTACAGATACGGCCTCCGTATTGCGCGCCCTTGAAATTAAAGCCGACGTGATGATGAAGGGAACCCGCGTTGACGGTATCTATACCGCCGATCCCGAAAAAGATAAAGCTGCCGTGAAATATGACACCATTACTTACGCCGAAGCAATGGAAAAAAAGCTTGAAGTGATGGATATGGCGGCTTTTGCGCTGTGCAGTGAAAACAAACTGCCGGTGGTGGTATTCAATATGAATATCAACGGCAACCTGCGCAAAGTGCTTGACGGCGAAAAAACAGGCACCATTGTTCATGAGTAAATTTGCTTTTTAATACCTGCAGGGAGTATCTTTGCAGTAAATTTTGAATACGTACCCTTTGATTTGAAAAGACTATGAACGAAGAAGTCCAGTTTGTATTAGAAGAAGCCAAAGAAGGCATGCAGGGCGCCATGTCGCGCCTCGATCGCGAATTCCAGAGAATACGCACCGGCAAAGCGACTCCGCAGATGCTTGATGGTATCAAGATTGATTATTATGGTGCCATGACAGCCCTTGATCAGGTTTCGAACATAAACACTCCCGACCCGCGTCAGATTATTGTTCAGCCCTGGGACCGCAGTGTACTGCCATTGATTGATAAAGCCATTCAGGCCGCCAATCTGGGATTTAATCCGAAAAATGAAGGCGAAGTGCTGCGTATCATTGTTCCGCCCCTTACGGAGGAGCGACGCAAAGACCTTGTAAAAAAAGCAAAGGCAGAAGCTGAAAATGCACGCGTTTCTATCCGAAACATTCGCCGCACAGCCAATGAAACAGCTAAAGGTTTAGAAAAATCAGGTGTACCGGAAGACGAGGCTAAAAAGCTCGAAGCCGATATTCAGGAAATAACGAATTCTTTCATCGCAAAAGTTGACAAAGTGCTTGAATTGAAAGAAAAAGATATAATGACCGTGTAATCATTTCCAATCTTTATGCATCATGCAGTTCAGAAGCTGCAGCACCATCTTGCCTTCTGAATGTAAATTACTTATCTTTATCCCGGCCATCGCCGGGATATTTTTTTTACAACGGCTTCTGTAATTATTTTTTGAATTTTTTATGGATTCCGAATACTCGGTGAATCTATTCTGCCGTTTATTCATTCAGAAAATTTAACCAAAATAACCAAAACCATGAACACA
Organism: Bacteroidota bacterium; assembly: GCA_037133915.1. Taxonomy (NCBI): domain Bacteria; kingdom Pseudomonadati; phylum Bacteroidota; species Bacteroidota bacterium. The sequence goes on along the minus strand of JBAXND010000020.1, from coordinate 7,063 downwards.
AAAAAAATGATTGGCACGGCATTGCTCATCCCCGCCCTGCTTATCTTGAATCTTGGGATGTACAGTTGCGCCTCAGGGCCTTCGTCAGAAGAAAAAACGGCAATAGATAAAACGTCCGTAAGCCAAACAGATGAAACGGCTCCTGTTCAAAAAAGTTCCGGGGAAGAATCTTTTGATGCACCACCCGCAAATGCTGAACAAACAAAGGACAAAGATGCGAGCGTTCCCGCAGCCGACGACAAGGTGCCTGCCATGATTATTAAAACAGCCGACATCAGCATGCAGGTCGAAAAATATGAGAGCTCCAGGTCGAAAATTCTTGAAATTATCAAGAAACACAATGCATACGTGGGTTCCGAAAATCAAACCAACGACCATTACAACATTTCAAACATGATGGTGATTCGGGTAAAGGCCGTTGATTTTGACGCACTGGTTGAAGAATTACTCAAAGAGGCCATTTACGTCGATTCTAAGAAGATTAATGCCGAAGATGTAACGGCAGAGTTCGTTGACGTGAATGCACGCCTTAAATCAAAGAAAGAAGCCGAAGCGCAGTATCTCGATATCATGAAAAAAGCGCATACCATAAACGAGATTCTGGACGTGCAACAATACCTGCGCACCATACGCGAAGAAATTGAATCATACGAAGGCCGTTTAAAATATCTGAACGATAAAGTATCGTACAGCACGGTGAATCTCAGCTTTTATGAAAAGAGCAATGCCGTTCAGATTGAGCCGGGACGCAGTTTTGGAAGCCGCTTTGTTGAAGCGCTTGACTGGGGATGGAAAGGGCTGGTGTCGTTTTTCCTGGGACTCATTTATATCTGGCCACTCCTGCTGATAACTTTGGTAGGGTTATGGCTGATGGTGCGTTTGCTCAAACGGGCTAAAAAAAGAAGAGCTTTAAAAAAGGCCAATATCTGATTTCACCGTATGCCGTTTGTCAGTAGCATTGATAAACGGCATACATGATTTCTCGAGCACCATCGTTGATTGACAGGTTATAGGTGTTTTTTAAACGGGGCGATGTGTCAAGAATGTCTTTACCAATGCCGTTCTCAATTACGGAGAACCAGTTCTCCCAAATTATAATATCACCTGTTTTCAATCCTTTGATTGATTCAACCGACAATACCTCATGCCTGCTTTTATCAAAAGGATCAATGTTCAGCACTTCACTGAGGTAGGGATGTGAAAATATGAAGCGGTGATTGGTTCCGCTGTTTTGAGCAATAAATTTACCGGTTTCTAACGCGCATTGCTGGTCAACTGAAAGCATCATGTCTGTTTTCCAATTGACAGCCGCCGGATTTGACGTGAACGGGAAAATAATAATATAGGCTATAAGCAGGGACTGTATAATAATACGGGGAATTTTTCTGCCTTTTAGAATGGTCTCTGTAAGGGTATTAAACCCCACAAGCGACATAATGGATATTAAAGGAATCACGCAGATGAGCACCCGCTTCAGTCCCATAGAATTGAATATCCCAAAGTACCAAAACAGACTGTGCGCGATAAAGAAAGAGCCAAATCCGGCAAATACCAGCACCATCAATTCAACAGAAATTTTTCTGGCGAATAACTGCCATATCAGCCCAATAATTCCCGTCCAGAATAAAATGTAAACAGGAAGCCCGGTAACATAATTCATCTGTCCGACAAAATGAAACAGCCGGCCGCTGCCATAGGTGCTTGTGAGCTGGGCGTAGGGAATTTTAGTAAATAACCAAAGAATATCTCCATACACAATCATTCCTGCAATCATAAAAATAACATGAGCTGTAAGCAGCCAGGGAATATATTTCCATTGATTCTTCAGCAAGAGAAAAAAAACAAAAACACATAAAATGATAAGGCCTTCAGATCGGACAAACGGCAGAAATGAAATAAGAACAGACGCTGCGGTATATTTCTTTTCAATTACAATATAAATACCCAGAATCAGAATCAATGCAAATAAGGGTTCGGTAAGACCGGAAAAAGTCAGGATGTAAAATAATGGAGAGAACACCAGAATCACTGCACTCACAACCGGATTTTTGATATTCAGTTTGAGGGCTGTTTTATACGTAAAAAAAATTGTGAAAAGTGTTACGAGTGCATTGAAAATTTTAACGCCAGTGAATCCAAATTGGGCAAACGGACTTAGCAGAAACACACACACCGGTTTTGCCCAAAGGTCGAAAAACAGCTGTGGATGCGCAGGTGCGTACCTGGCAAAAAGATAGTGAGTTATGCTGTCGCCCGAATCCCCGGTACCATTAAATAGCACTATCGTTAAGGCAGCAATGATTGCATAGGCTATCATCACAATGTATATTGCGTTTCCTTTCATAACAGCTGTGTCAGATGGAAAAGCTTTGCGAAGTGCCTTGATAAACGGATTCACCATTGTTGATTCGGATTCCGAATGCTGTTATTTTCTGAAGTACATAGTCGTGTAAACCGGTAAGTGGTCGCTGTATCCGCCGAAGTAACGGGTTCCGGAATAGGTACGGCTGGGTTCAAACGCTCCTTCTTTGGTTTTATACATCATGAATGGCATCTGAAAAACGGCTGTTTTTTTGGAATCGAAGCGTATTCCGGCAGCTTTGTCACTCAGCGTACTTCCGCTGACAATCATCTGATCCAGCATTTCCCATCCATCGAACTTATGCGAACCTTCACCGTTTTTCGCTTTTTCGTACATCAGATTATACAACTTATCATCAGAAATCACGGTGTCGGCTGTAATAGCGCCCAACCCGTAATGCACACTTTCGTCGAGCGGCGTGTCGTTGAAGTCTCCCATAATTAATATTTTGGCATCGTGATGGGCTGCCAGGATGTTATCAACATTCGCACGAAGCGTTTTCGCATACGCCATGCGCTTGGGGTCTGTTTCTTCGGTGCCGCCAATGCGCGATTTCCAGTGATTGACAAAAATATGAAGCGTATCTTTTCCGATAATTCCTTTTACATAAAGAATTTCGCGGGTACTTTTATCGGATTTGGAATCGTAGAAAACGCTTATCAGATGGGCATCTGCCACTTTCATAACATCAGGACGGTAAATCAGTGCGGGGTCAACGCCGCGCGGATCGCTGGTTTCGAAATGAACACATTTGTATTTTCCTTTTTTCAGCCATGATGTTTTTACAAGGTCTTTCAGAACATCACCATCTTCAATTTCCGTGAAGCCTGCAAATACGGGCAGATGCACGCTGTCAACAGAATAAACAACGCGTGCAATATGGTCCACTTTTTTCAGATATTTTTCGGTGTTCCATTTTTTTTGTGACGACGGAAGATATTCCGCATCATCTTTATTCGGGTCATCGATGGTATCAAAAAAATTCTCGCAGTTATAAAACATCACACGAATACCGCCTGTATCAAGCAGATGCGCGTTTGGCTTCTGTGCATTTAGTATTGAAAACGGAGAAGCTATCAGCAGTAGCCCCAATATTATGCTGAAACGTTTCGTTGCATTCATAACAAAGATTTTTGGTCTGTTAATACAACACAAAGGTAAGGGAAATATTTCCCTGCGATTCATGAAAATCAGTCGGTATCAGAAAAAGTCTTCGAGTTCACGACGGTCTTTTTTGGTAGGTCTGCCGGTGCCCCGTGGTCTGAACACATAAAAGCTCTCTTTGGGCATTTTAAGTTTGTCGTATTCCGACTGAGGTGTAAGATCTTCCATATTATCGGCCACAAGCCTGGCAGAAACCCGGTTATGAAGCAGCTGCAGCACCTTCATGGTTCGTGTAAGTGGGGGCGAATTCACAACAATGATGTCATTGATTTTTACATCGCGCGAAGCTTTGACTACCTGACCACCAATTGTGACGCGGCCGTTGCGGATATTTTCCGCGGCAAGACTGCGTGTTTTGTAAACCCTGACCGCCCACAGCCATTTGTCTATGCGTACGCCTTCGCTCATTTTTCCCTGAAATATACTTCTATCGGAATACCCGTGAAATTGAAGTTTTCGCGGAGTTTGTTCTCAAGGTATCTCTTGTATCCGTCTTTGATGTATTGCTTGTGACTGCAGAAAAATGCAAATGCAGGGAAGGCGATGGGCAACTGTGAAATGTATTTTATTTTCGGGAATTTCCCTTTAACGCTGGGCGGCGGAAAGCTCTCGATAAGAGGCAGCATCAGCTCGTTCAGTTTGCTTGTGGGAATGCGTGTTTTACGGTTCTTATAAATATCTACGGCCAGTTCCAGTGTTTTAAAAATACGTTGTTTGGTGACAGCCGATGTGAAAACAATGGGAACATCGTCGAATGGTTTGAGCCGTTCGCGAATCTCTGCCTCAAAATGTTTGTGTGTGTTGGTAGTTTTCTCCACAAGGTCCCACTTATTCACAACCACCACTACTCCTTTATGATTTTTCTCAATCAGCCTGAAAATACTCATATCCTGAGCTTCGAAACCGCGTTCAGCGTCTATCATAAGCAGGCATACATCGCTGTTTTCTATGGCGCGGATGGAACGCAGCACCGAATAGAATTCAATGTCTTCATATACTTTGGTTTTTTTACGCAAACCTGCAGTATCAACCAGTAAGATGTCAAATCCAAAGCCCTTGAAATTAGTATAAATTGCGTCGCGCGTGGTTCCCGCAATAGAGGTTACAATCGTGCGGTCTTCGCCTAAAAGTACATTTATCAGAGATGATTTGCCAACATTCGGTCTGCCAATAACCGCAATTTTAGGAAGATCGGGGACATCTTCCACCACATCTTCTTTTTTGAGGCACTTCACCAGCTCGTCGAGCAGTTCACCGGTACCGGCGCCATTGATAGAGGAAATGGTAAAAACATGTTCCAGTCCGAGTGCATAAAATTCTCCCGACTCAGTAGCACGGGCGTTGTTATCAGCCTTATTCACTACAACGAACACAGGTTTATGCGTACGGCGCAGCATCAGGCTTATCTCTTCGTCCATTCCGGTAAGGCCTTCGGTTACATCCACCATAAAAATAATGGCATCGGCTTCATCCAGCGAAAGCTGCACCTGACGGCGTATTTCGAGTTCAAACGTATCTTCGGAGCCAATGACATACCCGCCGGTATCTATTACCGAGAAGAAGGTTCCGTTCCAGTCCGAGGTTCCATAATGCCGGTCGCGGGTTACACCTGCAACAGGGTCAACTATGGCTGAGCGTTCCCCTGTAAGTCGGTTGAAAAATGTTGATTTACCTACGTTGGGCCTGCCCACGATTGCTACAATATTCGACATTTCAGAAAAATTATTATAAATATTAAGATTCGTAACCGAATTGTTTCAGCGCCTGTTCGCTGTCGCGCCAGTCTTTGCTCACTTTTACCGTAAGCCCCAAAAACACATGTGTTTCCAGAAAGCGTTCAATCAGCTTACGCGATTCTATGCCGAGATTTTTTATCGCCGTACCTTTGTTCCCCAGAATGATTGCTTTCTGCGATTCACGGGCAACATAGATGGTAACTTCAATACGGGTTATATCAACATCTTCTTTAAATGAGGTCACTTCGAGCTCTACGGAATAGGGCACTTCATCTTTGTATTGAAGCAGAATGCGCTCGCGTATCATCTCCGCAACGAAAAAGCGTTCGGGCTTATCGCTGATCTGGTCGTCGGGATAATAGGGCTCGTGCTCGGGCAGAGTTTCCAGAATTTTATCAAACACCAGGCGCACATTGAGTCCGTGAAGAGCGCTCAGCGGCAAAGCCTCTGCTTTGGTAAACAGCGGGAACCACAGTGCTTTGGTTTCTTCCATCACTCCTTCGGCAGCGGTATCTACTTTATTGAACAGCAGCAGCACAGGCACCTGCGATTCATTTATTTTATTGATGACTTCCAGATCGGGGTTTTTCTCACCGGCTTCCACCAGATAAAGAATCACATCGGCATCTTCAATGGCGCCCAGGGCGGCATTCATCATGGCCTTATGAAGGCGGTAATGCGGCTTGAGCAGTCCGGGCGTATCCGAATACACGATTTGGTAATCGTCGCCGGTCATAATGCCCATGATACGATGTCTTGTAGTTTGAGCCTTACGGGTTACCGAAGATATTTTTTCGCCCATCAGGGCATTGAGCAGGGTCGATTTCCCTACATTGGGATTGCCCAGTATATTGACGAATCCGGCTTTATGTGCCATAAAAAAAATATTATTGTTGCGGGAAAGCAAACAATATGTATCTTTGCACCGCGGTTCAAAGGTAGTCCTTTTACGGGACATAGGCTGAATGAGAGACAGAGAAAGAGCCGGAAGTGAGAATTTGAATACAGATCAGTTCTTAAAAATATTGCGGGGTGGAGTCCGTCGGCTGACGGATAGCTCGTCGGGATTGTAACCCGAAAATCAGTTCTTAAAAATATTGCGGGGTGGAGCAGTGGTAGCTCGTCGGGCTCATAACCCGAAGGTCACAGGTTCGAGTCCTGTCTCCGCTACATCAAGTCTCTGTAGGTTAACACTTACAGGGGCTTTTTTGTTTTAATCAATTTCCGTTTATGTTTACGGTGTACGTTTTATTTTCTGAAATCTACAGAAAAATATACATTGGTCAAACCTCTGACCTTTCGACGAGATTACAGTATCATAACGAGTTGAGTGATGATGGCTGGACAAAAAAGTACCTACCCTGGGTTCTGCTGTATTCCGAATCCTGTGCATCACGGACCGAAGCTCTGAAGAGAGAAAAACAATTGAAAACATCGAGAGGCAGAGCTTTCGTTTGGTCATTAATTAAGGAATAAAAAGATGAGGAGTTCCGAAGGTCACAGGTTCTCCGTCGGCTGACGGATGTCTCCGCTACATCAAGTCTCTGTAGGTTAACACTTACAGGGACTTTTTTGTTTTGGGGGTACGTCTAGGAAACAGAAAGGGCGTTTTTCAGCGTTTGAAATCAAATTAAAATACTTTTTTTAAAAAGAAAGTCCAACTTTCACATTTAAAAAATCAACCGGTTGTACCGTTTTATATTCCCCCTTTACCACACCAGTACTATCGATTAAATAGGAATTATATTTCACTATTGTCCGATAAAAATACAGAATATTATTTTGCAAACCGCAACAAATT